>JAEOTE010000118.1 GCA_016839945.1 Candidatus Heimdallarchaeota archaeon
TCAAGATATTGCTTCCTTTGGAACCATTATTGCCACCATGTAATCCGAAAGGTGGATATTTTCTTCTCTCGCTTTGTATTGATAAAATAGCTTCTTCTGTAAGTAATCTTACTGCACGACGAACACTATTACTTCCAGACCATTTCCCTGATCCGCCTGTATTAGGAATAATTGAATATTCTTCTATACCCAATGGGTAGTATCGTTCTAGAACTTCAACAGAGGTGTTCCTTGTATTTGTCATGTGACTATGTTTAGCATTTGGTGGAGAATAATTTTTTCCAGCTCCTATACCTCCTGCAATTGTTTCATAGTAAGTAAATTGATTGCCTTTGGTGTCTAGACCACCTATTATTATATTGTTCATGGTCCCACTACTAGCAGCTGGTACTTCCTCAGGGAATAATTGCGAAAATGTTCCTAACATTACATCAGTTATTCTTTGACTTGTTTCAACATTTCCAGCAGCTACACCTGCAGGAGGGACAGGATGAACTAACGTTCCTTCTTTTGTTATTATTTCCAAAGGTTCGTAAAGCCCATGATTAGTTGCGTACTCTCTAGAAACCAAACAACGTAAGATATAGTATGTAGCTGAATATGTTACAGCAAATGGAGCATTAATGTTTCCTTCTACTTGTGGATCTGTTTTACTGTAATCAACAATCAGTTTCTCTCCTTTCCTTTCTAGTTCTGCTGTAATAGCTACAGGTTCGTCCTTTACCCCATCATTATCCATCTAATCAGTATAACTGACCTTCAGATTCTCAGGAATCCTCTTAATGAGCTCCAAAGAAGCTTTCTTAGATCTTTCATTTAGGAAGGACATAATTTGCTGAACTCGTTCTAGTGAGTATTTTTTAAGAAGAGAATGGAATTTTTTCTCTCCAATCTTAGTAGAAGCTAATTGAGCTTGAATATCACCTCTTCTTTCTTCTGGTACTCTTATTTTTGATAGAAAATCATTGAACCATTTATTGTTTAAAATCCCATTTCTTTCTAGTATTGTAGGATCTATGACATACCCTTCCTCTTCTAGAGTATATTTTCCTCCTGGCATAGACCCCGGCACTATACCACCAACATCTGCATGATGGCATCTATTTGCAATATATCCAACTAGCTGTTTATTGAAAAAAATAGGTTTCACAACAGAAATATCTGGTAGGTGTGTTCCTCCCAAATATGGATTATTTACTATGTATATATCTCCATCAACTATATTCTCATTACCAAAATATTTGATAAGAGCCTTTAATCCTTCTGGCATTGCTCCTAGATGGACTGGTATGTGTTCTGCTTGTGCTATCAATTTCCCATCTTGATCCATTATAGCACTTGAGAAGTCTAGTCTATCTCGGATGTTAGGAGAAAAAGCTGAACGTTGTAGTACAATTCCAGTTTCTAGTGCCACATTAGTTAAAGCTTGATTAATCACTTGGACTTCAATTAAGCTAAACTTTGAACTCATTCTTTTCCCTCCATTGTAATATATCCCAACCTATCAACAATTCCTTGAACTTTGGGAGGTATCACAGTTGTTGTATCCAACTGATCTATTATACATGGCCCCTCTAGTACGTTATTCGTAAGAAGTTTAGATTTCGCAAAGACAGGAGTATCAAACCACATTCCATCAAAGTTAACCTTCCGACTCTTCTTGTAGGAATCTTCTGGAGGTTTTGGTGTCCCTTCTGTAAGAACAGAGAGTTTTATTCGTGGAACTACTCCTATACCTATTACTGAGATGTTTACAATCTCCACAATCAGTTTTTTATCAAACCAAGAATAGTTCTGATTGTGTAATACATGAAACTTGTTTATTACATCTTCAAGTTGATTCTTCTTGAATGGAATTGTAATATCAAGTGTTAAAGAATCAGATTGTCCTTTATATCTCATGTCGATTGAAAAACCAAATTTTTGATTCTTTTCCGAAACTTCTTCACTAATCAATGTTGTAACTAACTTTTCTTTGATTCCTCTGAATTTAGAGTTGATTTCATCAAAATCTAAATCATCTGTGGTTTGTAAATAAGATTGGGTAATTTCATGTTTTATATCAGATGTAATTAATCCAAAAGCTGACCAAACACCAGGGAAAGGAGGTATTATTACTCCCCCCATTTCTAGTTCTTGAGCAATATCCCAAGCTTGTAAAGGTCCCGCACCACCAAAACCTAACAAAGCGAAATCTCTTGGGTCTAGCCCTCTTTGAATGGTTACAACTCTAATAGCGTTTGCTATATTATTATTTAGAATCTTTCTTACTGATATGGCTAAATCGTCTACTGATTCTATTTCAAATGGGAACGGTGATGATTTAATTTCATCAAGCAGTTTGTTAAGTTGATAAACTGATTTTTCTTGATCTATGTTTAAATTTCCTGCAAAATTGTCTTGATGAACATAACCAAGATATAGATTTGCATCTGTTAAGGTTACCTTATCTCCTCCTAACGAATAACAAGCAGGACCAGGATTAGCTCCTTGAGATTCAGGTCCAACTGAAAGAAGTCCATCTTTGTATTTTGCAATTGATCCTCCTCCACTACCTATTGTTTCAACATCTACCATGCTTGTTACTAGTGGAAATCCACCAAAATCTCTTGATCTGAGAACTATTGGTCCATCAATAAGTGCAGAAACATCAGTAGAAGTACCACCTATATCTAGAGAGACTAAATGAGTTCTTTCTAGATGCTTCAAACTGTCTGCTGCTGCTAAGACTCCACCTGCTAGACCAGAATAAAGAGTTTGAATTCCAGTTTTACCTACAGTTGAAACATCCGCCATTCCAGTATTCGATTGCATAATTAGTAAAGGTGCAATAATTTCTTCTTCAGATAATCTTGATTTTAACTTTGATAGATAACTATTTACAACAGGACTTACTTTTGCATTAACTAGAGTAGTTACGGATCGCTCATATTCTCTGATTTGAGGGCTTATTTCTGAAGAAGTAAAAACATCAAAACCTTTGTTGGATAGATAGTTTGCAGCTTTTAGTTCATGTAGAGGATTGAGAAATGAAAATAGGAGTGATATAGCAATAGTTTGTATGGATTCTTCTTGTAAAGATAATGCGATATTTTCTAGTGAAGTTTCCTGAAATGGGATTAGTGTTTGACCTTGACTATCTAGCCTTTCATCTATTTCAAAAAGGAAATCCTTGGAAAAAGAAAGAGGATATTTTTGTTTGAACTTTAGATTGTATAGCTCAGATCTTTGTTGTCTACCAATTTCAATAATATCTTTGAAACCTTTAGTTGTTATGAAAGCAATTGAAGGGCACTTATCTTCTAGAAAAGCATTCGTACCAATTGTTGTTCCATGAATTAGAAGCTCAATGTCCTCCTTATCAAATTTGAACAAGTTCATTGCGTTTTTTAATCCTTGAATAATACCAATACTCGGATCTTCAGGAGTGGTTGGTATTTTCCATGCTTTTATGTGGTCTTTAGATGCAACTACAAAATCAGTAAAAGTACCTCCAGTGTCAATACCAATTCTTATTGGTTCCTTAGTATTATTTGGATTCACAAGCATTCAAAATAAAAAGTAAGTTTGTAAATTTAAAGTTTAGTGACCAGAAACCCAATTTTGTAAGTTACAAAACAATATAAACATTACAATGTTTATTTTCATAGGTGTTTCTGCTGTTTAATAACTTTTCAAGAATTTGGAAACCTGCTATTTATCAAGGAAAAACGACAATGAAAAGTTATTTTGAAGGTTGGTATTTCAAAATAGTAGATAAAACAGAAGATAACATTTATGCCATTATTCCAGGTATTTCTTTTGATAAAGAAGGAAATACTCAAGCTTTTATTCAGTTTTTTAATGGAAAAGAAGTTTCTATGGATTTTTTATCTTTTAAAAAATCAGAATTTCAATATTCAAAGAATGAGTTTGATGTCAAGATAGGAAGAAATTACTTCAGTTTAGAAGAGTTAGAATTAGATTTTAAGAATGAGAATCTTGAAGTTAAAGGAAAAATAAGTTTTAGTGAAATCAAACCTTGGCCTGTAAAAACTTTCTCACCTGGTGCAATGGGTTGGTATAGATTTGTTCCCAGAATGGAATGTTATCATGGTGTTTTGAGTTTTGATCATAAACTTGAAGGTAAATTAACAATCAATGGAAAAGAAGTAGATTTCACTGAAGGCAGAGGGTATATTGAGAAAGATTACGGACGAAGTTTTCCCTCGTACTATCTATGGGGACAGACAAATCATTTTGACGAAAAAGGTATTTCTTTAATGGTTTCTTTTGCAAAAATACCTTGGTTAGGAAGCTTCTTTGATGGATTTATTGTAGGATTCTTGTATAATAACAAATTGTATAGGTTTGCAACTTATACTGGAGCAAAAATATCAAAACTAAAACTAGACGATAGTAGAGTTATTATTCACGTTAAGGATAAAAAACACAGACTGGAAATTAAAGCAACTAGAGCCGCAGGAGTACAACTTCCCTCACCTATTGATGGTTCTATGACAGGCAGGATTTTAGAGAGTATAACAGCTAAAATTGATGTTAAATTAATAGAATTAAACAAAAAGGATGAAATAGTAATATTTGAGGGAGTTGGGAGAAATGCAGGTTTGGATATTGGCGGTAGGGTTGAAGAGATTAAAGAAGTGAATTAAACTCTTTCTGAATTGCATTCATTTCTAATGGAAACCATTATATTCTTCAGAGGATATTTCTGCAGTATGAAAGTATATCATGTTTCAAAAAAGGATCTAATACCTCTCAATGAACCTTACAAATTTCTTAATGGTGATGTGTATGTTATTGAAACAAACACAGAAATGTGGGTTTGGTTAGGTTCAAAATCCTATGTTGATGACAAGGCTGTTGGTGCTTGGATGGCTAGAGTTATAGAACAGAAGAATCAAGATCTGAAAATAAAAACAATCTTAGAAAGTGAAGAACCCACTCAATTCAAAGAGATTGTTGATTTTGAAGTTGTTGAAGGTGATACTCCAGGTTTTCTTAAACACTTCGAAAAACAAATTCAGAAAGATTTACGGTTGCTTCAATTAAAAGAAGATGATAAAGGAGATGTTGATATCATAGATTTACCAATAGGATATCAATATTTCAAATCTGATGATGCATTTTTACTAGATGCTCAAAAGGATATTTACATCTGGATAGGAAAGGATAGTCAAATAAAAGAAAAATATGAAGCTGGCAGAATATCTAGAAAACTAGAAGCGGAAAGAAAATTCGCTCCTTTGGTTTATGTCATTGAAGAAGAAAATGAACCAGAAGGATTTCGTGATATGGTTTTCAAATTAGGCATTAAAGACGGAGTAATAGAATTAAGAACAACTGTAAGTAAGAAAGAAACAAGTCAAGAAAAGAAATGGTGGCAGTTCTGGAAATAGTTATCTAATCTCTTCGTAGGAAGCAACCCAGTCTGACACTTCATCTAATCTTTTTATTTCATCTTCATCTAGTTTGATTTCTAGTGAGCCAAAATTTTCTTCCAGTTGTTCAACACTATTTGCTCCCACTATTGGTGCAGTGATGAAATCCTTGGTCAGAATCCACGCTATTGCTATTTGTGTCATTTTGACTTCTTTTGTTTCTGCAATTTCCTTCAATGATTCATGAATTTTCCATCTTTTAACAGTAAAGTATCTCTCTTCTGCACCCTTACTTCGAGGTGTATCTGGTTTTGGGCCATCTCTAGAGTATCTATCTGTTAAGAACCCACCTGCTAAAGGACTGTAAGGAATTACTCCTAGACCATATTTCTTAATCACGTGAAACATTTGGTGCTCTACTAGCATTCTTCTTACTATACTATAAGGTGGTTGAACTGTTTCGAATTTGACATATCCATTCTTCTCGCTTTCCCAGAAGGATTCAACTAACATCCAAGGATGAATATTTGATGCACCAACATAATTTACTAATCCTTTATCCACTAGGAGGTTTAGTGCATGAAGTGTTTCAGAAATTGGTGTATCATTATCAAAACTATGTATCTGATAAAGATCAATCCAATCTGTTTGAAGTCTTTTCAAACTATTGGCAATAGCTTGATGAACATGTCTTCTTGATAAACCTCTATCATTAACATCCTCACTCATTGCTCCTCTTAATTTGGTAGCTAAGATTAAATCATCCCTTGTTTCTCTATCGCTTAACCAGTTTCCTATTATTGTTTCTGTTTTTCCCTGGTAGCTATTGTCTGCCCAGTAAGAGTATACATCAGCAGTATCAAAACAATTTATTCCTAATTCAATTGCTCTATCCATTACTTTGAAAGATTCTTCCTCCTCTATTCTCCATCCCATTTGCATTGTCCCCAAAATAATTGGAGAAATTTTTATCCCTGTTGTACCTAATCTTCTGTATTCCATAATAAGAATTAATACAAGTAAGTTAAAAGAATTGTTTTTTCTCAATTTTAACCAGAAAATAGTTTCTTAAAGCTTGGGAAACAAAGGAGGAAATCAAAGGTTGGCAGTTCTGGAAATAATCTACCTTAACAACCTATATCCCTCTACTACAATCTAGATGCCCTTTATTGTATATATAGCAGATAGTGCTGCAAGCCAACTAGTTTTTGGATTAGCTGGTGAAGGATTGTTTTCGAAAATGAAATTATATTTTCCAACTTCAGATTCAATTTCTATTGTATGAATATTCCTTGAGATTGATGGGTCGGCTATTATTTCAACAGATGTTTTTTCTGGGCCTAATGTGGAAAGAGCTAATCGTGCAGCGACATTAATACTTCTTGGAAAATATGTGGTAGCAAGTTTAGCGTTTCCTTCGAATAATACTACAGATGAATTTTCACTTAATTTGATATTGTTTGATTCAATAAATTTGTTATTCCTAAAAGATCTATTTGGTTTTCTAGTTTGGATTCTTGCATTCTTTATACCAACTAATTTAATTGTGTCAATACAATCAAATCCACCTATAGCTCCTGAGGGAAGAAGAATTTTACTTCTCTGCTTTTCATTAAGATTTTGATATTTAGAATATAAATCAGGAAATGTGATAAATGCCCCAATGCTCATAGGTATGAAATATTTTTCACTTTTCACTATTACATCAAATATTTGAGTAACAACTTCTTGTATTGCGCATTCTATGATAATACTGCAATCATGAAAATCTGTTATTGAACTCATAATTCTAATAGAAGGGTATTCCTCTTTGATCTTCTCAACTTTTTCTTTATCAATATCATAAACTGCTTGTATTTCTGCATTTTCTATTTTTCCCTCAATTATGGCTTGAATAATTGTAGTTCCTATATAACCAATCCCAATTAATCCCACTTTTTTTGTCAATATATCCTACTCCTTTGTTTTACTTTGATATTTTAAGTAAAAAACTACAGGTTTATTATAACATCCTTGGCTTTTTTACCACTCATATATTCTATATCGATTCTTCCGATATTTACTCTAGATATTGATTTCTCGCTAATTTGTTTATCAATCACTTGTTTGGGATTATCATCTATTTTATGAATCATGTTAATCAGAGCTTGTTTTTTCTCCTCAAAATCTTCAATGAAACTAACTTTACCTTTAAACTGTGTAGTGATATATAGGTGATCACAATCTCCTTGAACATAGCCTTTGTCTATAAGGGCTTGTCCCCAAACAACGTTGTTTTCACTCAGATAATCTATCTTTTTTCCTTCTTGTGCACAATGAAAAAAGATGCAATTTTGATCTGGATCATAACCGTGACTCAAAGTAACTAAATAAGGAACATTGTTTTTACACATAGCTATAGTGATGTGATTTGCTTCTTTAATAATGTCTTTCATTTCATTTTGATCTTCTATTGCTTTTTCCTTTCGTCTAATACCTTTCATTTCAACCATAATTCTTTTGCTTGAATTTAAAAATATCCTAATGATTAGCACAGAAATTATTTTCAAAGATACTGGCTTAATAGTTATCTTTATTTTTTACTAATCAATATGTAATTTTAGTGAGTTTAAATGTCGAATATTATTGATGAAGTTATTGAGCATTCAACCTTAATAAAAGCCCCAATTGAGAAAGTTTACGATGCCATTACAACTAGTGAGGGATTAGACTCATGGTTTACAGATGGTGCGGAAGTAGAAAGAAAACCAGGAGGTTGGATATATTTTCGATGGACACCTGAAAGAAGTGAAATAACAGAAGGAATAATTGAGGATGAAGGTCCTGTAATAGAAGTTGAGGTTCCTAAAAAATTCGTTTTTCAATGGTCTCCAGACAATAAGATGTATACAACTACAGTTGAATTAACTTTTGAAGAATTTGAAGTAGGAACAAGGATTACTGTTAGGGAAATGGGATTTCAGGAAACTCCTGAAGGGAGAAAAGCCATGATGGGATGTGCAACAGGTTGGGGAGAAGCATTAACAATGCTAAAGTTTTATCTAGAACACGGTGTAACATACTAAGCTTTTATTCTCATAATATTAATCATAAGTTAGGATTTACTAGGAGTCCAATCTGGGGGGAGAGTATCATCCTCTCCTTCGGGGTCACTTGATACCTTGTTTAATTCTTTTTCCATATTGTTCTTTTCTTTTATCTCTGTATTTTTTTTATCAATAAACCATTTCTTGATCTTTTTTGTTTCGGATTCTATAACAGATTTAGGTATCCAAATAGCTTCATCTGTAAAACCCACTATTGGAGCTAGAAAAGCTTTTTCTGTTTCTCTTTCAGGTTCTCCTATAAAATAATCTGAATATTCTGACATATTTCTTCATGAGATAATACTAAAGAAACTATAAAAAGATAAAAAGAATTTTGCTATCAATTGAAAATACGAAAACAAAAATGGAGCCCAGGGCGTGATTTTCAGCGCATCAGAACGCATCTGAAACAATTCTTGAACACGCGACAACTGGATCTTCAGTCCAGCGCTCTCCCAGCTAAGCTACCTGGGCATTAATTCGCTATCTTTTTTCTTTTCCTTTCCATTAAAAGTTTTTTGTTAAGCTGTTCTTTCTGTTTATCACTCATTCTTTTCAAATGCTAACATTTAATAAAAACCAACGTTTATCCATTTTGAGGTTATAATCATGTCTTATGATCGTTATTATTATAAGAAAAAATATGCTGGAGATTATTCAGCCTTTGGTACTGCTGCGGTTTTTACACTAGTTGGCATTCTCTCATTAATTTTTAATCGATTAGGTATTCCCTTCATTGGTTTAGCATATTGGGGGTATTGGCTTTTCATTCCTGCTTTCTTCATATTTATTGGAGCTATTAGTCATCTTTACTGGGATCGCAGGATGAGAGATTCAGTTTTCTTTGCTGTTCAAAATCGCAGTGGACGAATTAGAATTGAAGCTTTTGCAGCAGAAGTTGGTATTAAACCACAAGATGTTCTACGAATACTTGTTGATCTTCGTGTTTCCAAAGGTATTCAATACAAATATGATGGTGCAACAGGTGAAATTATTTTTGGTGAGGACATACAATATAAACAAGCACCAGAGTTTGAAGAACCTATTCCTAAGCAACAAGTTGAAGTAATCTTTCCTTCCGGAGATGTAAACTATTGTCCTTATTGTGGCCATAAAGCTTCAGTAAACATGCAATTTTGTGAAAATTGTGGTTCAAAACTGTAATAATATCTTTCATTTTCTTTTTTTTCGTTAAAGCAAAATCTTGATACGAATCTTTTATTAATATTTAATTTGTATCGAACCCATGAGTTCAGAAAAAGCTAAAGTATATTTTGGTTCAATTCAACATGGAAAATGTGCAAGTTTTGCATCTCTTACAGCGAAAGCTGACAAAATCACTGAATTGTTATTAGATGAGACACCAATTGAAAAAAAAGACAAAGTAGCAGTAAAAATGCATCTAGGATTTAACGAAGGATATCAAACCATTCCTGTATTTTTTGTTCGTCGAATTGTAGAAGCAGTAAAGAAAAGAGGAGGTTATCCTTTTGTTACTGATAATCCTACATCAGTTTATAATGCAGTTAATAGAGGTTATACTCAGGAAACATGTGGATGTCCGATTATACCTATAGCAGGTGTAAAAGATGGTTACACTACATCAGTTGAGGTTAACTATAAGGGAATAGATACTCTAGAGCTTGCTGGAGCTCTCAAAGATGCAGATGTTCTAATTGATTTGTCTCATGCTAAAGGACATGGTTCTTGTGGTTATGGGGGAGCAATCAAGAATCTAGCTCTTGGAGGATATTCAGGACCTACTAGATGGAGAAAAATTCACGGAGCAGCACACATAGATGAATACTGGGATAAAGCAAAAGGCAACCCAGAATTAGCAAAGAAATTGGTGGAGTCTTGTCCATATGGGGCACTAAGTTATGATGAAGAAAAAGATGAATTTAGAAGAAATTATCATGATTGTAGACAATGCATGACTTGCTTACAGGTAGACGGAGGATTAGGAGCAGTAAAAGTACCAAAAGAAAGTTACACAAAGTTTCAGGAAATGATGGCAATAGCAACTAATGAGGTTTTGAAAACTTTTAAACCTGAAAAAGTCATGTATATTAATCATCTAATGCAGATCACGACCTACTGTGATTGTATGGGTTTAGGTATGTCCCCTATTGTTAATGACATAGGTGTCGTAGGATCTAAAGATATTGTTGCTATTGAAACAGCTACATTAGATCTTATTAAGAAGGAAGGTTTAATTGAGAAGAACATACCACCCTACTTCAAGCACGTCAACCTTAATCCTGATGAAGATCTCCATCCTTTCACCCGCGTTCATGGTCCTTACAAAAATCCCTACGAAACAGTTCAATTTGCTGAAAAGCTGGGCTTGGGTACTTCTAACTATAAGCTTATCGAAATTCTATCTCCTGAGGAAACTATGAAGATGGAACCTCCAAAAAGAGAGTTTGAAGGGGAACCCACATTCTTCTAATCTATATTTTCTTTATTCTTTCCTTTTTTTCCAAGCCAAGTTGCAACTATATCGATTATTAAACCATATACAATTCCTGCTCCGAATGTCATAAAACTCAATTGGTAATCCATAAGAAGAACAGCTGCAGAGGTTATTAATCCAAATATAGTGCCGCGTATACTAGCATTTAACCATTTTTGCCATTGTTCACCTTTAATGATTGTTATTCCTTCAGCTAAACCAATGAGCATACCTAAAATAACTCTCATACCCCAAATTCCGAGTAAGTATACTATATTTTCAAGATATGTCCCAGGAGTACGTTGCCCTACACCTATTATACAAATAACCCCTAGTACTGCACCAGTTAATGTAGATATCCAAAAACGTTTGTAGTTTACCATTTTTCTCAAAATCAGTTTATTTGATGTTGAATATAAATTCTACGTATTTACAACAACAGAAAAGAAGTCTGCAAGTCATATCGAACATTTTTTAAATCTAGTTATCGTTTCTGACACAGTGAAAACTATGAAATTGAAAGGTAGATCTCTTCTTTCTTTGAAGGATATTTCAGCAGAAGAAATCCGTTATCTTCTTGAACAATCCAAACGCTTGAAAGCTGATTTCAAAGCTTACAAACGTGACAAACCTCTTTCAGGTTTGACTCTTGGAATGATATTTCAAAAACGATCAACCCGAACAAGAGTTTCTAGCGAAGTTGCTATGTACTTTCTAGGTGGTCATGCTCTTTTCTTAGGTGCTTCTGATATTCAGTTAGGAGCAGGTGAAACCATTAAAGATACAGCCCGCGTTCTATCTAGAATGGTTGATGGGGTATTAGCAAGAGTTTTTGCACATGAAGATGTAGAAGAATTAGTCAAATATTCTACTATACCCATTATTAATGCCTTATCTGATAAATATCACCCACTTCAAATCCTTGCTGATTTATTAACAATTGAGGAACACAAAAATCGATTAGCAGGATTAAAACTAGCTTGGATTGGAGATGGGAACAATGTCTGCAATTCATTACTGATTGGTTGTGCGAAAATGGGAATGCACATGAGTGTTGCCACACCTAAAGGATATGAACCTCCAAGTGATGTGGTTGGTTTATCAAAGCAATTTGCGGAGGATACCGATGCCAAAATTATAATAACAAATGATGCAATTGCAGCAGTGACAGATGCAGACATAGTAGTAACTGATACATTTATTTCCATGGGGGAAGAGGAGGAAGAACAAAAGAAATTAGCAGCATTCAAAGGTTATGTAGTGACAGAAGAACTTTGTTCCAATGCAAAAACAGATTATATTTTCCTCCATTGTCTTCCATATAAGAAGGTTGAAGTTACAGAGAAAGTATTTGAAAGTGAACACTCAGTAGTCTTTGATGAGGCGGAAAATCGTCTTCATACAGTTATGGCTGTTTTAAAAGCTTTCATGACTGATTAGTTGGAAACAACTATTATCTTTTCTTTTTTCAATGTTGAACGCTCTTTTTCAAGTTCCCTTTTAGTTTCTTCTTTTGCTTGTAGTATTTGATCTCCAATTTGATTTGATATTTTTCTTCTGATTTTTGGAAATAGATTTGTGAACCAGACTAGAACTGTGAACATGCCTGGTTTAATTAAATCTCTCTTTGGTTTGACTAATAAATCAACAATATTCCTAACTAATTTAGAAACTTTGTATACTTTAAAAGAACCATGTCCAACATTTGCTACTTCGTGAAAATTGGTATCATAAGGACCTGGTAAAACAGTTGATACATTTATCCCATATCCTTTTACTTCTTCTCTTAATGCATCACTAAAGGTTTTTACCGCTGATTTTGTCGCACTATAAACTGCGAAAGGATAAGGTGGAAGTAAAGCTAGAGTAGATGAAAGATTAATTATATGTCCCTCACCTTGTTCCTTCATTATTGGTAAAACCTTCTTTGTCAATTTCACTAGTGCTAAGAAATTTGTTTCAACTAATTCATCTATTTCATCTTCTGGTTGTTCTGAGAATAAACTAACTTTGCCTAATCCAGCATTATTTACTAAAACATCTATTCTACCAAATGCCTTTATTGTAAGATCAACAATTCGTTCTCTATCTTCTCTATTTCTTACATCTCCAACTATAGGTAAAACTTTGACTTTCAATTTCTTCAGCTGATATGCTACATGTTTAATTTTCTTTTCCCGCCTTGCCACTATCACTAGATTTGGTTTCATAGGCGCTAAAGCTAATGCTAGTTCTTTTCCTATTCCAGAAGAAGCTCCTGTAATTATTATGATAGAGCCTTCAAGATTCCCCTTTATCTTTTTCACAGTAGCACTATTCATAGGAATCATTGATTTACCTAAATTAGGATATAAAAGAACCACAATTATTATTATTTGACACTTCTGAATTAGATTATGGTTGTGAAAATCTTTACTGACGATGATGGACAGCTTGATGTTCTTTCAGGTTTAACTGTTGGAGTAATTGGTTATGGTAATCAAGGGAGAGCTCAAGCATTGAACATGAGAGATTCTGGTCTCAAAATTATCATTGGAAACAAAAAAGACGAATTTAAAAGAATGGCTGAAGATGATGGTTTTGATGTTTTTCCTATAGATGAAGCTGCAAAACAAAGCGATGTTATTTTTCTTTTAATTCCAGACGAAGTAATGAAAGAAGTTTATGAAACCAATATTAAGGGCTTTTTTAGAGAAAATGGAGCATTGGTTTTCGCTAGTGGATATAATATTGCTTTTAACATAATTAAACCTTCGAAAAACTACGATGTTCTTTTGATTGCACCTAGGATGATCGGAAGAGGTGTTCGAGAACGTTTTCTTACTGAAGAAGGATTTTATAGTTTCGTTCATGTTGAAAATGATTCTTCAGGAAAAGCAACAGATATTCTACTAGCTCTTTGTAAATCTATAGGTACTCTAACAAAAGGAGCGATAGATGTTTCGTTCAAACAAGAAGCTGTTCTAGATTTATTCAATGAACAAGCTTTTGGTCCTGCTTTTGGAAGAGTTCTTTTAACAAGTATTTACACATTAATAGATGCAGGTTATCCAGAAGAAGCTGTTTTAATAGAGATGTTTATGTCTGAAGAAATGAGCTACACTTACAAAAAAATGGCCCAAGTTGGATTAGTAAAACAAGTAGATTTCCATTCTCAGACAAGCCAATATGGAGCAATGAGCAGAGGAATTAAATTCAGAAAACTTCCTTTAAAGAAAACAATGAAAGAAATTTTAGAAAATATTGAAAGTGGAAATTTTGCAGAAGAATGGAAAAAGAAAACCTCTAAAGCCAAGTTTAAGTTCATAAAATTCTTTGCTTCTAAAACCAGAATTAATAGATTAGAACAAAAAGTACGAAAGAAACTTAAGATGAAAGTAATAGATGAAGATTATCAAGAGCCTATAATTACTGATCCTTCAGTTCTTAAGGAAATTAAAAAGGAACTAGATGAGTTTGAAAGGTATTTTCAAGATTTCTGACATTAGAGGTTTCTAGTCAAGTACATACTCTTTTTCTATTTCATCCAATATTTCTATAATTTTCTTTCTTTGAGGTGAGGTTGCACCTTTTTTATCGATTAATGCAATATTTGGTTTTTCTAGTGTTTTTTGAAATGCTTCTAGAATTCTCTCTTTAGTTAAAAAATCAAGTGTATGTTTAGCTGCCATATGACTGACGTAAGCCTTTTCATTTTCCATTAAATGTTTATGAAAACGATAAGCATAATGATTACCACCAAATCCAACAAAACAATCCTCCTTAAAATCTGATTTATTAATAAATTTTATAGCTGTATTAATTATTGATTCACCGACAGCTAAAGCAGCACTTTCATTTTTCCAGTATTTTTCACTACTTCCTAACTCCATATAAATTAAAGGTGTGTTTAAGTTTGTAGGACCATGATGAGTAACTTCTAAATCTACTTTAAATTCTTCTAGATTGTATTCATCCTTCTTTCCTTGTAATTCGTATAATCCTTGTTTTAAAACCCATCCCGATGTATAAGACAATTCATTTTCGTTTCCCCCAAGAGTAATCTTAGACCAATTACCAGTAGGGTGAATTAATAATGCAGGAGTTCCAGACGCTGATCTGTGTCTACTTGCAAAAATGTATAATTTTGAATCCAAAGCTTGGTCTAGATGGTTACTTTCCACTCCATCTTTTTTTGAATGAACTAATTTAATATTGTTAGGATTGCTTTCAAGTTCATAAACTGGATGATTATCAAAAGTAGTGTCTGATTCCTTAAAATATGAATGATTTTGTAAAGTGTTCCATATTGTGTTAGCTGCTAAATCAGGTTCAGGGATAATAATAATCACTTTTGCATTAATTGACAATCCTAACACCAATGTTAACTAATCAAAAGAAAGGAGATTTTTAAATTTAGAGTTGTATATTAACTAGAAATTCATTCTAATCCTCATATTCAACTTGAAAGTGGCCTTTAGTTACTTCTTTAACATCTTCTAAAACATTTAACTTCAGATCTATCTCCTGTTTTGTTGTAACTGGGAGGTTGTAGAACTTATTGATATATTCTGCTTCTTCATATTTTTTGGAATTCTCCTTAATAAAGTCAATATGTTTCTGAATCCTATTACTGTTATGCTCATTTGCGAATTCTACAATATCATTTATACCTGAAAGAATTAAATCATAAAAACGCTCATCTATTTCTAGACCAATGCTATTCCTTGCTGAAGTCATTGCAGCAAACATAGTTGTTCCAGTTCCAATGAAAGGATCAAGAACAACATCTCCCTTAATTGAGAACATATTGATTAGTCGATTAGCTAGTTCAAATGGGAACGCTGCGCTTCTTTCTCTCAAATTATCATTTCCTAACGCTTGTGGTATTCCCCTTAAATCCCACATATCAGAAAACCAAATATTGCGTTCCTCCCAAAAATAAGCACTTTCTCTACGGACCTTACTCTCTTGTTCAGGTTTAAATTCTCGCTTTTTTCCTTTTCTTAAAATCAAAATGTGTTCATGTTCCAATGTAATGTAAGCGCTGGGTGGAAGCATTCCTGAACCCATGAATTTTGTAGGAGCATTTGTTTGTTTTCGCCAAATAATTCCAGGTAAGGAATAAAAGCCCAATTTCGAAAATGTCTGTAAAATTCTAGAGTGTGAAGGATACAAACAAAAATTCTCTCCTATTTTTCTAGTAGTATCGCCGACATTTATACAAATTATTCCCCCTTCTTTCAGAACCTTATTTATTTCACACCATACTTTATCAAGTTCTTGATGCATTAATTCGAATGCAGTAAACCCATCATTTGTTTCAAGGGCATGTTTAATTTTTGGATTCGATTCAGAAAACAGAGAATCCCATATTTCAACTAGAGGATATGGAGGAGATGTAACCACCAAATCTATCGATTGTGATTGAATAAAATCTAGATTATTTGCATTTTCGAAGAAAATTTGGTGTGATGATTTCATCTTAATCCTCTTTTTAACTTGGATGAAAGTTGCTTAATCACATAAAATCTTGATTCATATATAATTGTTTAGAATAACTTTCTAGATAAAAGCAGAACGAAAGATTTTTTTATTTCATACCTAGTTATCACAACCATTATCTCAAAATTGTAAAGATAAGTGAACAAAATGTCAGAAAAAAAGACAATTACAATAACAATGGATGGAAAAGCAATTCATTGTAATCCTGAAAAAACTTACTATGAAGTTGCTAAAGAAAATGGCATTGAAATACCAACTTTATGTCACCATCCTGAATTAAAACCTGCAGGTAGATGTAGAGTTTGTGTCATAGAAGTTGACGATGGTGAAAAAGTTAGAATTGCAGCTTCATGTAAAGAACAGGTAAAAGCAAATGTTGTAGTTAAAACAAATTCCGAGAGAATAAGGAAAACAAGAACTGCCTTGTTATCTAAAATGCTTAAATCTCACTCCCCAGATTGCGTTATTTGTAAAACAACTGACGGGTGTCTGGTTGTAAAACCAGCTAGAGAATATGTTATTGAAGAGATTGAAAGAGAAGAAAAAATAATAGAACTATCTGAAACAAACGAATTTTTTTCTCTCATATATGAGAATTGCATTAAATGTGGACTTTGTGAGAGAGTTGCGCATGAATTGCAGGTTTGTAATGTTATTTCTCTAGAAAAGGGGAAATTTGATGGCTATCCAAGTACAAAAGATGGTGAAAGTTTTGAGAAATCAGGTTGTGTAACTTGTGGTAACTGCGTGGCTTTTTGTCCTACAGGTGCACTGGTGAACCACAATTTAAATGAAGTTAGAGATGAAGCAAACTTGCATCGCACTGTTACAATCTGTTCTTATTGTGGAGTTGGTTGTAATTTTGATCTTTATTCTGATTTAGACACTAACCTTTTAGCTTACGTTGATTCTAACCAGGATAATGTAGTTAATGGTATGGCTTTATGTGTAAAGGGACGTTACGGATGGGATTTTGTAAACCATCCAGACAGATTAAATACTCCGCTTATCAAAAAGAACGGGGATTTTGTTGAAGCTTCTTGGGAAGAAGCATTTGATTTGATTGAAACAACATTAAAGAAGATTCGAGATGAAAGCGGTCCTGATTCCTTAGCTTTTCTCACTTCAGCTAAATGTACCAATGAGGAGAATTATCTGATGCAAAAACTCGCTAGAGTAGGAATTGGTACAAATAATGTAGATCATTGTGCTCGTTTATGTCATGCATCTACAGTTACAGGATTAGTTCGCGCATTTGGATCAGGTGCTATGACTAACAGTATTTCCGATTTAACAAATGATGCTGAGGTTATTTTCATTATTGGAAGCAATACCACAGAAGCTCATCCAGTAATTGGAATAAAAATTAAACAAGCTGTTATAACAGAAAAAAGTAAGCTAATAGTTGCAGATCCAAGGGAGATAGAGTTAGCGGATTATGCTGAAATCTATCTTCAACAAAAACCAGGATCTGATGTTGCATTAATCAATGCTATGATGAAAGTGATTCTTGAAGAAAATCTTCATGATGAAGAATTCATAAAGAGCAGAACAGAGGGATTTGATGAGCTAAAAGAGGGTCTAAAAGAAGTAAATCTTAGTGTATTGTGTAAAATAGCAAATGTTGCAGTAGAAGATTTGAGGAATGCTGCTCGATTATTTGCCAATGCAAAAACTGCTTCTATTGTATATTCAATGGGAATTACTCAGCACACAACAGGTACTGATAATGTTTTATCATTAGCTAATCTAGCTATGATTACTGGCAATATTGGCCGACCAGGTGCAGGCGTTAACCCTCTTAGAGGACAAAATAATGTTCAAGGGGCTTGTGATCTTGGAGGACTCCCTGATGTTTATCCAGGTTATCAAAGAGTGGTTGATTCTGAAGTAAAAACAAAGTTCGAAAAAGCTTGGGGATGCACTTTAGATGACAAAAATGGTCTAACTGTTGTCGAAATCATGAATGCAGCATATGATGGTGATATCAGAGGGATTTACATTATGGGTGAAAACCCAGCTCTATCTGATCCCAATGTTAATCATGTTCGTGAAGCTCTCGAAAAGGTAGAATTCCTTGTTGTTCAAGATCTTTTCATCACAGAAACAGCTAAATATGCAGACGTTATTCTACCTGGCATGTCTTTTGCGGAAAAGGATGGTACATACACAAACACAGAACGTCGAGTTCAAAGAGTTAGAAAAGCTATAGAACCTGAAGGAAATAGAATGGTTGATTGGAAAATACTTCAGAATATGCTTAATCGTTTTGGATTTGATACAACTTATGATTCACCTAGAAACATTATGGATGAAATCGCTTCAGTTTCCCCTATTTACGCAGGAATTAGTTATGACCGCATAGAGAAAGTTGGACTGCAATGGCCATGTACTGATAAAGAGCATTCTGGTACCAAAATTCTACATCAAAAGCAATTTGCACGTGGAAAAGGCAAATTCCATAAAATTCCATATCTTGATCCTGCTGAATTACCTGATGAGGAATTCCCACTCATTCTTACAACAGGAAGAATTCTTTATCACTTCCATACTGGTGAAATGTCAAGAAGATCAAAAGGTTTGCATGAAAGAAGACCCATTGAACGTAGCGAAATAAACGTCAAGGATGCAAAGAATTTAGGTATCAAAGATGGAGATAAGATGATTGTTGAATCAAGAAGAGGAAAAGTAGAGACGGTAGCTAGAGTGACTGACAGAATTCAAGAAGGAGTTGTCTTTATGTCTTTCCACTTTAAAGAATCAGCTGCTAATCTACTAACAAATGATGCTCTAGATCCACATGCAAAAATACCTGAATTCAAATTTTGTGCAATTAAAGTTACAAAAAAATGATATCATCGATATTTACAAAATTCGGGGTATAATTCCCATTTTTTTCTTAAGTTTTGAAATTTCTTTCAATTTTTCTTGATCAGTTGGTCTAGAACAAAATTCAATTTGGTCTTGCAAAGCATGAAGAGCAAGAAAATTCATGTTCTCATCTAACCAATATCTATATTCACTTTCTAAAACATCGTATGCTAATCTTTGAAACTCTCTTGAATTAAGCTTCGAATTTTGTTTTAAATACAAGAATAGAAGAAAAGAAAAATAATAATGCTCATTCTCCACAAGTTTATGAACTAGTTCTTGAAAGTCTTCTTCGATCAAACTTAGATTAATTTTTGGTAGATCCTTTCTTATAATTAATCGTGGTTCTGGTAAATCTATTGCTGCAGAATCGTAGGAAGGTTTCTCTATTGATAAATCTGATTGGACATTAATATTTGTAAAAATATATGATGGCAATTGATTAGTTTTAATTATGTTATCTATGTTGTATAATAGAATTTGAGGACATATTCTAATTAAAACATCTGCTCGTGAGAGCGGTAATTGATCAATTTCCAGTGGAAAATAGAACCTTTCTCCATATGATGCTAAAAGTGGTTCTAGTAAACCATTATCATAATGTAAAAGGCTGATACCCTTTTCTAGATGGTTTGTTTTGTTTAACAAATTAAGGTCAATAAAGGGACGATCAACAGATATGAATTGAATATTTTTATCTTGATTTTCTTTTATCGTTGAAATTATACCTCTTAAAACTCCCTTTATTTTCATTTTTTTATCAATAATTATTCTTGATGGTTGATTCTTTTCTATTCCCAATATTTGTTCGTATTTGTTCTTCCTCTCCAGAGAGTTCACAGACACAGAAACCTCATCATAGAATTGAAACCCTCTCTTTATCAGATCTAGTAAAATTGGGACATTGTTAATTGATAGAAGCGCTTTATCTATGAATTGACCTTCTTTGTCTTGGTATCTTCTAGAAAAACCTCCTGCTAGAATCGCCAAAACATTATCTTGCATTATAAAAAAACTATCATAGAGTTTTAAATCATTTTTTGTGCAAGAGTATTGTATTCTGAATAAATTTGAGATTCAAAATAAAAAAGAAACGTAATGGGGATAAATCCCCTGTTAAATTAAAATAAAATTATTCAGGAGTTGAATTCTCATCTTTAGGAGTAATTTCCTCTTCAACTGCTTTTTCTACAGCTTCTTTGATTTCATCCATAGATTCTTCAACAACTTCTTCTGCAATTTTTTCGATTTGTTCTTCAGAGATGTCACCAACAACTTCGCTTAATTCTTCAGCGACTTCTTCTACAATTTCCTCTGTAGCTTCTTCTACAACTTCTTCAATAACCTCTTCAAGTGTTCTGCCTTCTTCTAGAGATTCTTCTATCTCTTCCGCAATTTCTTCTTTGACTTCTTCTGCTACTTCTTCAACTATATCGTCAATTTTTTCTCTGACAGCTTCTTCATCGATATCTTCTGCAACTTCAATTGTTTTTTCAACAACTTCTTCAACAACTTTTTCAACAACTTCATCAACAAGCTCTTCAGCAGGTTTTTCAAGAGTTTCTTCTATTGTTTCTTCAGCTAATTCCTCTACTACCTCTTCAACAGCTTCTTCGACTGCTTCTTCAACAACCGCATCATAGCTTTTCTCTATAACTTCTTCAACAGCAGGCTCGGTTTCACTTACTGGTGTGATTGGAGGTACTGTTTCAAAAGTAGGTTTGAGTGTGGGTTCTGGCTCTGGCTCGGGTTCAAAAACTGGTTCTGGTTCTGGCTCTGGCTCGGGTTCAGGCTCGGGTTCAGGCTCGGGTTCAGGCTCGGGTTCAGGCTCGGGTTCAGGCTCGGGTTCAAAAACTGGCTCTGGCTCGGGTTCAGGCTCAGGCTCGGGTTTAGGTTCTGGTTGGAAAGTAAGAGTACTAGGTTCCAATTTTTCGGGTTCGGGCTCAATTGTAGGTTCTGGAGTGGGTTCAAGCATTGGTCCTGGAGGAGGATATTCTCTTGGTGGCAGAAGTTTTTCTTCAGCTACTTCTTGTGGTTTTTCCTCTGGGACGGGAATTTCTCCTTCTTTGTCTATTCGAGCATGAACGGTTGTTGGAAACGATTCCTCTCGTGAATCTCCTTGAAAACCTCCCAAATCAGTTTCAATGTATTTCTCTTGAACTGTTTTATTCAAATCACCGATATTGTCTTCGGTTATTTGTTCTAGCAAGCATTGAATGCCAACTCTTTCTCCTTCAGCTAGTAAGAATCCAGATCTACTTATTGTATCAGCTATTCTACGACCTGTTCTTTGAGCAACAAGTCCTAGATGACTACCGAAAATTAAATGCCATTCTTGTTTATCTCTATTAAAGATTAACAAACCATCTAATCCTAATCCTGCAAGCTTACTGCTAATTTCTTTAGAGTCTGCATCCATTAATTGTTGGTACTTAGTTTGTTCTTTAAGTTCCTTAAAATCTCCTGTGTTATGATAATATCCTAAGAAAGTGTTTCCTGGACTCATATTGTTACCCCTAGTTGTAACTTTAATTAGATGATTGCAATTTATTAAAAAAGGTATTCTCTTTAGGCAACGATTTGGTTCATATATCAAATTCAATTTAAGGTGAAGAGAAGCAGAGACTCTTGAAAATTCATGAAGAGGTTGACTACGATAATGTTTCTTTTATTGAGGATGCTAGATTAAAACTGAATTCAGGATGGATTTGTGATAGTGTTAAGAATGATTCAGTTGATTGATAAAGAGTGTTTTCTATTGATTGGATATTAGATCCTACAATAGGAACGGAAGATGCAGGAAATACTAAGAATAGTAAAACAGGAAGAAATACTCCATTATCACTTTGATCATCAATGAGAACAAGATCAAAACCATAAACAAAATAATCTTCAGACAATTGAAATAAACCGCGAAAACGTCGTGTATTACTCATACTGTAGGGCAATCCGTTCATTAGAGTGGTAGTTCCCTTTATTGCTAGATTCATTAGTAGATTCTCTTCCAATTCTGAATTATTAGATACAATAAGAGGACCAAGTTTAAGATCAAATTTAACTAATACAACTCCACAATTTACAAGACTCTCTTGCAAGAGTGAGCATGATGACATTCTGACCAATATAATATTGTTTTAGTGATTTATAAGAAAAACAGACAGAGAGTGTTGAAAGTGAACAAAATATGATGGAGTTCTGAAATGATTTCCTAGTGGCGACAAAAAATTGCAACTGAATTAATAATGGTGCGGGGAGGGAGATTCGAACTCCCGAACCACTAAGGACTGGATTTCTTACTTTTAATTAGTCCTAAGTCCAGCGCCTTTGACCACTCGGCAATCCCCGCGAGTGATGTAACAATCTATTAGTTGATTTTTTTAAATTTATCCGTCTTGTGCAAATAAGGATTTGTACAAATATTTTGATAAACATAATAAAACAAAGAAAATGGTGCCTCGACCGGGATTCGAACCCGGGTCTGCGGATACTTCTGCTTTGTCACGCGGACTTCACATGTGAAAGTCCGCAATGATTGGCCGTGCTACACCATCGAGGCAGAAATTTTACA
>JAEOTE010000119.1 GCA_016839945.1 Candidatus Heimdallarchaeota archaeon
ATATACTGATGAAGTACTATCTTCAGAAACTACAGATGTTACTGTCCAATCACCAGCAGCTGATCTTCTCTTATAGAATATGTCAAAATCTGTACCAGAAGTATCGTAATCAGTATTATCTCTCCATATCACATGAGCATTTCCTAAAGAATCAACATCTATCGAAGGGAATTCAGAATCATCTGTACTCTCTGAAGAAACCAATTCAACTGATGACCATGTTTTTGAAGCACTGTTATATTTCCGATAAAAAATGTCTTCATCTGTGCCTGAACCTGAGACTAGGTCTTCTGTAAAATCATCCCAAACTATGTGAATATTGTTATTAGAATCAATTGCAATTGAAGATTCATCTGATTCAAGTGTGCTACCAACAGAGATCAGTTCATATGGTGTCCAGAACCAATTAGAGTGATCATTTGAATCAACCTCTAAGGTCATTTCTAATTGTTTCTGTATTGAGTAAGAATTATTGATATTAAGACATAAGAAAATTATCAAGGAAATTGTTAAAATAAATAGAACTCTTCTTTTCATCTTAAATTTACACCATAGTAAGCTATTGCTTTAGTAATTAAAAATGTATTCTAAAACATGTAAAATTTATAAGTGTCCCAGCTTGTTTCTTGATGTGTAAAATTTTCTGCCTAAGGCATATTTGAGAGGATACTATCTAAGCTATTCTAACTTTTAGTTAACAATCAAAGGAGGTAGTTGGATGTTAGAAGATGATAAGAAGGAAATTGAAGAAATAAAGAAAGTAATTCAAGAATATAGTGATGCATTCAATAACTGGAATGCTGAAAAACTGGTTAAAGCTTTCCATCCAGAATCAATGGTTTATTGGTATAGACCAGAAAGAAAATATTTTTACAAAGGAATGTGTTATGCTTGGCTTGATGGATTCTTTGATAATAAAAGAGAAGATCCAGGTATTAAGTTTCATGTCATATCTGAGGAAATTCATCAAAGAGGTTATGCTGCTTATGCAAGAGTTAGATTTCTTATTGATGATCCAAAAGGTCCTAGAGACACCACTGATTATTTGACTTTACTAAAAATAAATTCTAAGTGGAGAGTATTCAATAAATCAGGACACACAGTAGATATTTCCAAAGAAGAATTAACACAAAGAATCAAGGAAAAATCAGAATTTCCAAAAAATGACCCAGCTGAGATAAAACAGATACAACATGTTCTAAGAACATATGCTGAAGCTTTTCATGAATGGGATATTGAGAAAATTAGAGAAACTATTCACCCTGAAATGAGAATCAACCTTTTTGATAAGAAACTTGAGAAGCTGAAAAATATGTTTAGACCTTTACCAATGTGGAAAGAATCTTTTGAACATCATATAAATGAAGGAATAACATTCGATATTACTTTTGGTGATGTAGATCAAACGGGGACTGCAGCTGTTGCTACTATGAAATGGATTGCACATACTCCTAATGGTACAGGTGACACCTTGGACTTCTTGACATTGCTGAAAATCGAAGATAAATGGTTTATTGTGAATAAAAGTTGCGATATTGACTTTGAAAAAAAAATGATTGAACTAAACAAGGAGGTAAAAAAATGAAAAATGAAAAGGAATTTGAAAAATTAAAGGAAGCCCTAAATGATTATATTTATGGAGCGATTGATAGAGATTATAAGAGGATATATGATTCATGGCATCCTGAAGCAGAAATGATGAGTGAAAATACTGAAGATGGAAATTTGAAAAAGGTTCCTCGCACATTCTGGAAGGATGTTTATGAAAAGACACCTCCCACTCCAAAAACAACTAGAGAGAGTGAAATTGAAAATATTGATATTCATGGATCAGCTGCAAATGCAAGAATAAAAACTATAATTGATGGTCCTGAAAAATGTATTATTTTCACTGATTTTATTAATTTACTAAGACTGGGAGAAAAATGGCAGATTGTAAATAAAATCTTTCATACTGATGTAATTGAGAAAGAATAAATATTTACTGCTAAATAAAAGGAGATTCTCTAAATGAATCTACATGAAAATGATGAAATTAATAAGATAAAACAAGCAATTGAAACATTTCTAGATGGTATATTTAGTAATGACTACAAGAAAATCTACAGTGTCTTTCATAAAGAAGCTCAATCAATAGGATATAGTCCTAAAAAAGAAGACATTGTAATTGTAAGAAGAGACCATTGGAAAGAAATGTTTGATGATTATAATCCTGAACCTGAGTTGGAAGAAACGGCAAAAATAGAATTCATAGATACAATAGGAAGAGCTGCAATTGCACGTGTAAGAATTGATCAAGAAGCACTTGGGAACAGTAGAACTTTCTATGATTACTATTCATTGCAAAAAATAAATGAGGATTGGAAAATTGTCAATAAGAATTTTCATCAAGAATCTAATAATGAAGTACACAGATTTAATGAATGGATTCTTTAAATTATAGAATACTAGTTGGTTTTCAGATTTAGTTTACTCCTCTCGAGGAGTATTCTTTTTTCTTACCGCAAGGATAAATTTGAAAAAGTGTTCTAGAATATTATATTTGTCTCTTTAAGAAAAGTTAACTATTTTCGTTTAGCTTTTTCTTAATTAATTAGCAAACTAAGGGGATGAACTATGTCAACTCGAGAAATTCTCCAACAAGTTCTTGATATCATGGATGAAATCTTGAACACTGTAGATAATATTAATTGGAGAGATTACTCTGAGGTTCGTACAAAGATACTGATAACTCGTAAAACTGATGATCTTAAGCACATTTTAGGGGAAATCCCTGATGATGATTTAATGAGTTCTGAAGAAGCTTCTAACTTCTTTGAAAAAATTTTAGATAAGATTACCCGAATTTTGGGAAGTATGCCTCAAGAAAAAATGCTTCTACAATGGTATGAACTGGAACTCTGGCGTTTAAGATATGCATCAATGTATGCTTTGCAATGGGGACATGGTGGAGAGCTACAAGTTGCTGGTACAGCTCATGCACTTGCTAACGTATTGATGGGGATACAAACAATGGATGTTCAGAATCTAATAGTTGATTGGGAACATCCTGAGTTTGAGAAAAGAAGGAAACTCATTCTAAACTATTTGAGTTCTGCATTTCTTTTCTTTTTTAGTCTGTGTACATCACTTAATCTTATTTTTAAACATGATTTAGAACATTGGTTATCAGAAGGCATCAAGGCTAGCGAACAATATTTGAAGTATATGGACGAATTTTGGAATGTACCTAAGAATATAAAATTACAGAAAAAGAAACACAGTAATGTTCGAGATCCTAATTATTCGCCTTACTATGCTACTTTTGCAGGAATTGATTATATACTCTCTTTCTTATTAGATCTGCAAAGATATTTCTTCAAAGAAAATGTTAACATTGATTCACAAATTGAATTTATCGACATTTCAAGTCCAGATAAATACTTTGATTCTCTTCAAAGATTGTTGGAAAAAGCTGATTATTATGTTTCTGACTTTAAGAAACATGTTAAAGAAGGATTTTTTGATATTAATGAGGATCCTTTAAATGATTCAGATGTTAAGGAAACAATCTATGAATTAGATGTTACAAAAGTATGGGTTAAAGGACTTCATGCTTTATATCAATTAGTAATAAAAGATGAACAAACAGAACTTCCGATATTGGAACAGGAAGTGATTCCAGAACTTTTCAAATATATAGATAAGGAGAGTCATCTGTTTGATAAACCAGATTTTGTTAATAGTCAAATGGCAGACGCAATTAATTCAGTTTTACCTGAAGTTATTTTATTCTCTGGAGTTGATGCTCTTCGTTTCAATAATGAAGTAAATATCTTAAAAATTGACAAAGACTATTCATTTTTCTTCAAAGCAGATGGAATGAAAAGATATCCAACATTAAATGGATTATATACAACCTTTAAAATAACGTTAGATATCGAAAATGGAAATTTTGATAATCTAGAAAATTACGCTGAAAAATTAGTTATTTTAGCTGATTACACTCCTTTTGAACCAAGGAATTCTTTTTCATATTATCTTCTTGGTAACATGATCTTACTGATATTAGGAAAGTTATCTAAAGATGTTTTTCTAGAGAAGATAAAAACTAAATTCGAAGAATTATTACCTTCCTTTTCTCATAATCTAATCTCTGAAATAGAAATTTACTTATTTAATCTCAAACTTGCTTTTAATGGAGAATTCACCTCTTTTGATATGAAAAGATTATTGACTCCACAATATTTTGATCCTTATTCAATATTCATTCCCGAACTAGGAAAATTAGCAGATGTAAAGAATTTTGATGAAATAATCTATTTACCTTTTAATTTACAGAGTGATTATCTTGCAGATATTGAATCACAAATGTTGGAGCATATTGATAAGCTAATTGAAAAAACAGAGACCTCAATAGAACAATCTGATATCCACTCAGATTAGAAATTTAAAGTAAAACTATTAAGTGTTCTAAAAACAATTCAATGAAGACAAATGAATCATTCTGAAAGTAAAGAGATTGATAAAATAAAAAAAGAAATTCAAGAATACATAGATGGTGTAGTTGAAAGGAATTTTCTAAAAGCTGAAAAACCTTGGCATCCTGAAGGAGTGAAAATCTATGTTGATTCAGAGAATAACCTTAATAAAATAACCTTGATTCAATCACGACCAAAGAACACTGCCACTAAAGAACCTTCACAACAGTCTTTAGTTGAACAATCAGGGTGTATTGTGAACATCGAACAAACAGGAAATGCAGCTATAGCTAAGATAAAATGGCTGGAAAGAAGAGAACAGAAAAAAAGAGAATATACAGATTATATCTCACTTCTGAAAATTGAAAACGAATGGAAAATTGTTGCTAAGATTTTTAACATTAAAGATCTATCTTGAGGGATTTTAAACAAACCATTAGTTATATAAACATGGATTTAGTAGAGAAACCAATATGTTCAAGAAGATTATGAAAGCAGCACCAGATTATCTACATCTGAGTGTGTTTGAGTTCATAAAACATTTTTTTAATCTTCTTACTGTAAAAAAATATGATTCTTCTAAAAAATATGAAGATTATACATTATTAATGGGTTATTCCTGCAGATCATTGTTTGAGGTATGTATGGAGATTCTTAAGAAAGAGGATTTGGTAATTGCTACAACACCTACTCACCATACATCTTATCGAAACATAATTGAAAATCATGTAAAACCTGAAAATATACATATTATTGATCTAAATGATAATTTTAACCAAATAGCTAAAATTCCTGAAGTTAAAAAATGTGATTTAGTGGTTATAACACATATGTTTGGACAAGATATGGATTTATCTGCTTTATCAGATTTTAAAGAAAAACATAATTGCATTGTTATTGAGGATAGAGTGCAAGGTGGATCTCTTGATCAAATCTTTAGCGATGATGTTGCGGATATCTCCCTTTATTCTATGGCTATGGATAAGAGACCAATTGCTCTTGGTGGAGGATACATGTATATTGATAATAAACATGAGAAAATAATTAAATCTGCAAAAGAGATCATAAATAAATTACCAAAAGAAAAAAGACGTAAGAGGTTCATTGATTTAGTAAAAAAAATCCCCACCTATCTAATGTACAACAGTAGAATCTATCTGTTCATGTTAGTAAATACATTAAACTTTCTTAATATTTTCATTAAAAGAGTAAATTTATTTAGTTTTACTATGTTTTATAGAACCAAAAATCCTGGTTTTAGCCATTATAACTACATGTTGAAACCATCTAATGCATTATTAAAATCAATGCATGAAAAATTTACAAAATATGAAAAAATGGAAAACTTGTACTCGGATAAACTTTTACAGTTTAGAAAGAATCTTTCACCAGAAATAGTTTCTTATTTCTTTCCTTGGTATAAAGATGCTCCCCTTCTAACTCCATATAATACTATATTGATAGAAGAAGATCTTGTGGATAAATTTATAGAATATCTAAACAGGAATAATATGATATGTATAGCAAATCCCACATATAAATTGTTTAATTTTCCAAAAGGAAATAACCCTAGATATTTAAAATTTAACAATGGATTAGTTTGTATACCTTCACTAGCTAACATGAAAGAAAAAGAAATGATATTTCTTGCTAACAAATTACAAGAATTTCACAGTCTTTCTCAAGATATTAAGAAAAAAGATAGAAAGAAATAAAGAATTACTACTTTTTTCGTTTTTTTTTATATAGAATGAATTGGCATAGTTTATTTTTTCGCTTTTATAAAATACCATTTATTTTTGCTATCAACTATTTCTACTCTAAATCCTACATCTTCAAGTAATTCCCTTGTAACATCCACATTTTGTATTTTTGATGAAACACCATAACCTGTTCTTACAGTTGTTCTATTAGGAAAAATAACCTTCATCTTTATCAGAAATACACCTTCATCCTTTGTTATAGGAGTATCCCATATCCAAAATTCTCCTTCTTTAGAGATTATTCTGTATACTTCCTTGAAGACTTTCTTTTTATCCTCATTCGACATATACATAATACTAAAGAAAGCTGTAGCATTGTCAAAGTGTTCATCTGAATACTCCAATTTTCTTGCATCAGCTAGTACCCAAGTAGCTTCTGGTGCTTTATGTTTAGCTTCGTCTATTTCTCTCTGGAATTTATCTATTGCTGTAACTCTTTCTTTTCCAATTTGGCCAATAATACCCTCCCCTCCGCCACCAATATCTATAACAGAACCATTTGGAATTGAGTCAACATTAATTTTTTGCATTCTCTTAATCGCAAGTTGAAACATGAAGGAAATTGTTCGAAGGAATTTTGATTTTCGTTGAGATTTACTCATAGTCTTGGAAAAGTTATTATAAATAAAATCCTTTCGCAATCAAACTTTGAACTTAATATTTATCAATAGATAGAACTACTTCTTCCCCCTCTTTGGTTTAGATCCAGATTGAACTTTACTACTAATAAGTGAGTATGTAATGAGAAAGAATACTAATTGTGCTCCAAGCACTATTCCTACAAGGATTAATATTTCAACATAATCCATTGAATCAAACAAATTCCATATAAATGCAATTATAAACCAGAATAATTTCCAGACAAAAAATGTTTAAAGACACAAAGAAACAACTATCTAACATGAAGTATATGCTTGCACCTATGGAAAAAGTAACCGATTCCAGTTTTAGGCATATTTGTCATAAATATGGTGCAGATCTTACTTTTACAGAACAAATTAGATTTGAAACATTGATCAAGAAAACTAAATCTGCCTTAGATAGAATTAAGCTTCATGATGATACTCCTACAATGATCCAAATTATGGGGAAAGATGAAGAAAAGTTAGATGTATTCTTGAGAGATTTTACTCCTGAAAGAGGTTTTCAAGGCTTTAACTTAAATCTTGGTTGTCCTTCTCAAACATACGTTAAACAGGGTATTGGAAGTGCAATGATTAAAAGACCAACAAAAATCAAGCGAATGGTTGATATGATCAAGAATCATGGTTATAATGTTAATATTAAGCTACGTCTTGGAGTAAATAAAACTGAGAAAAGAGAAAAAGTATATCTCAAACTAATAGAAAAAGTTGATGCTGATTTTTTTGTGGTACATGCCAGACATAGATCCGAGTCTTATGAAAGGAAAGCAGATTGGAGTGTTTTTCCTGAATGTGTTAACACAGGAAAAGCTATTGTTGCTAATGGTGATATTCAAACCAAGAAAGATGTAGAAAAAATGAAAGAAATCGGTTGTATCGGAGTTATGATTGGTAGAGCTGCAATGAGTAATCCTTTGATATTTGGACAATTAAAAGATATGATATTACCTCCTTTGGAATCTGTTAAAAGAGAGTATATTGAATTGTGTGAGAAGCAAGAATCTAATTATTTTGAGAATGTGTTAAAGTTACTTTAATGATGTTGAAATACAAAATGAAGCAACATTCTGCAGCATAGGTCATGGTTTGAAATTATCAGACCAAGTAAATTGATTTGGATGTTTTGACAACATTTATTTATAAGCAATCACATGTAAGATATCTTTACATAGAGAAAAATAGTTTGAATTTCATTTTTTCAAACTTTTTCCTCAAAATATACTTGTATTTGTTTTAGATCAACATTACATGTTTCTCTGATAAAATAAGCACAAAATAGGAAATAATCTTTCACAGTATGGAAAAAAGCAATATCTTCTTCTTTCAGACCTGTTATTTTAGGATTTTTTATCGCACCATAAAGTCTGATAAGATTAAAAACACATCCTAATATCATAAAGTAATCTAAACCCTTAATTTTTCTTTCAGAGATTTTTTCATAAATGCTCGCAATTAATGAAACTCGTTTCATTCTATCTTTGAACGTCTGATCTTCATCAAAATAGCTTTCAGTGGTAGCTGTATATGCTATATCCGTTCTGAAATCTCTTAATGACAGAGACCCCCAATCTAGAATTTTGAATACTTGATTCTCTTCTACAATTATATTGAAGGAATGAAAATCTCCATGTGTAAAAACTAGCTCTTCACAAGGATATCTAGTTTTATTCCTTTCTAGCCATTCAACTACTGGTAATAATTCTTTAAGTTCTTCAGGATATCCCTTCAAATATATATTGTGAATTCTTAATTTCTCTTCTATTGATGCATAAGGATTCTTCTGAAGTTCTTCTTTTGGAAATGAAGGAAATAATTGTGGATTAAGATTGTGTATCCTGAATAACTCTTTAAGTAATTTCTCTATTAATTGTTCATATTGATCAGGATTCCTTTCTTTAACTTCAACTAATCTTAATCCTTCTACTTTTTCCATAACAAAATAAGGCAAATTTCTTGTATTTGGAACTAGCTTCAAAAAATAAGGTTGTGGAACACTAAAACCATTCTCAAAAAGAGTTTTTAGGTTATTATACTCAAATTTTGTGTTAATCTCGTAATCTTCAAATTGATCACTTTTATTATTATACGGATCTATCTTCTGGATGAATTTCTTTGAAGGATTATCGAAACACAACTCAAATAATATACAAGCAGCCCCTCCACCTACAATCTGATTGTAACTTACTAAAGATGATTCAGCTGGAATTATTCCTAGTTTAACTAACTCTTGTTGAACTTCAAGTGCATGATTATGCTGTTGTGACATGTAAGGAACCGAAGTACAAGAAGAAGCAAGTAATATATTTATTTTTCCGTAAAAATTTACATAACCTTCCAAGAAGGATATTATTTCCAAGAATTTGAAAATAACTTCCCTAACGAGAAGGATGACATTACAAGAACTATAGAATTTTTGAAAAGGTGGGATGTTACAATAAGATATGTAGGAAAAATAAATTAAAAATAGCATAATTTATAGTAAAATGTATATAGATTTATGTAAATTATTATGTTGATTGAAAAAATATGTGAAATAGATGAAGTCAATTTGGAGAAACATCATTATAGCATCTTCTTTTATGATAATATGTTGTGTACTAATGTTCCTTCCTGTTTTCTTTGGACCTTCTTTTCGTCACACAAAAGTTACTAACACTATTTTGATTGATTCAGATGATGATTTTATAAAGAATAAATTCCCTGGGAGTGGAACAGATAATGATCCTTATATTATAGAAAATCATACTTTTGGAGTTAATGAAACCTTTGTTAGAGATGTATATGTTGGATTAGAAATAAAAAACACAAACAAACATTTTGTTGTAAGAAATTGCACTTTTTTTGGAGGTCTTGTATCTCTTAAAATCTCAAATATAGCAAAAGGTACAGCTCTAATATGTAATAATAAATTCTATAGCTTGGTTCAAGCTGAATGGGATAATTTGCGAGGTGATTCGGGAATAAATATAAAAAATTCATCTCATGTCATAATAAGAGATAATTTCTTCAATTGCATTGATAGGTTCTATAATGATAAATATTACATAGGTTATGGAGGTATAGTTTATGTGACTGAATCAGATAACCTAGTAATAGAAGGAAATAGTTTTCGTGAACATTATCTGAAAATAATTAATTCCAATAATAGTTCTTTATGCTTTAATCAGATAGAAATTTTTGATGTACCTGGACCATATTTTGAAGACTCACCTTATTCTAAGATTTCTGACAATAAAATTATATTTCATTATTCCTATTCTACGTTTATTATAGAAAAATCTTCTTACTCATTTATTGAGAATAATATCGTTGAATTAGAAGATAGTGGTAATGGGATATTAGTTTTGGAAAGTAATCATCTCTCGATTACTAATAACTCAATTATAAGAGATGTATTTGATCCAGAAAAATCAGGTGTTGGTATTCTCTTATCAGAGAGTAGCTATAATTTAATTCATCTTAATGTTATTAGATATTTCTTAACATACGGTATATCTCTTAGAATAAACTCCAACAACAACATAATATTTCACAACTCACTTTACAACAACACATTAAGCACATTTCAATCACAAGGAAATGATGAAAGTTATGGAAACATCTGGTATAATTTTCATATTAATGAAGGGAATTATTGGAATGATTTAGGAAGTAATTCAACATATGTCATAGCAGGTACTGCAGGTTCTGTTGATTTGTTCCCATTATCAGAACCTATAACTGTTTAAATTTAGGAGTTAAAAAAGCAATTTACGAGAAAGATATAAGTTTCTATATACATATGATATTGAGAGATGTTCAGTAAATTCTTAAGTAAATCTAGAGTTAGACTCTTTCTAATAATTATAGTAAGCTTAATTATAATTAGTTTCATTTTCGTGATTCTTTGGTTCAACATAGGATATGGTTATAGATTTTTTGGAGTTAGGATAGATGTTATAAGCATTAAAAACAATGAGGATTTCTCATATTATGGATTTGAAGGCGAGGGTTCTAAACAGAATCCTTTCATAATTGAAGATTTGAAAATTGGGACAGCAAAAAAAAGGCTTTTCAAGAGTTATACTTTACTTTCAATTGAAGGAATTTCTACTCATTTAATTATAAGAAACTGTACTTTTCTTGGAGGGTTTAACCAAATTCATATATACCAATTTCAAGGGAATTTAACTGTTTACAACAATACATTTCTTGGAGCAGAGCATTATTCGTCAAGCTATGGTGAACATAGTAGAGGTATAGTTTTACGATATTCAGAAAATATAACAATTAGTAACAATTATTTTGATGAAAAATTACATACATCTCTTGCAATTCATGGATCTAAGAATATAGAAGTTTTCAATAACGATGTAAGGGAGTTTATAATCTTAACATCCAGTACTCTTATACTATTTCAGAACAACAGAATACAAGGAGATATTTGGTTTGAGTTTGGTTTTAACACTTCATTTCATTGCAATGTTTTTTTTAATTCAACTCTTTACTTTGATTATATGCGATTTTTCTTCATGAAAAACAATTCTTTTCTTAATGGCTTGTACGGACTTGAAATAAGAGATTTAGTAAATGGAACCATATGTAATAATTCCTTTACTAACATAGAAGGTTATGCTATAAATTTGAGCTATGAAACTACTAATGTTTCTATTTATTATAACAATTTTATAGATAATAATATTGATTCATTTTCTCAATGTAGAGATGATTGGGAAGATAATGTTTGGTATAATTTAGAGACTTCACTTGGTAACTTTTGGTCTGATCTTGGTTTTTCAAGTACTTACACAATTGCTGGTTCTGCAGATTCTGTTGATTTATATCCCTTAACTAGTCCTATCATATAAGGAAACTTTAAAATTTGTTTTTTAATTATCATCTAGGAATAAAGAATTAAGTTATGGTTTAAGAATGAAAAATAGTTGCAACAAAAAGAAGAGTCTGTGTGTTATAATATTAATTATTACACTTATTGTTACTCCGTTTTTCAGAAGCAAAGTAAATCATTCTATAGCAACAACTCAACAAAATCCATTTTTAGAGACTCAACAATCAGATTACTCTTTAGAACTTGAATGGGAGATTTCAACACTCTATGTTGGTTCATATATTTGTATTGCTGATGTTGATAGAGATGGAGAACAAGATATATGTGCTGGGAGAAATTGTTTTAACTCAAATGGTTCATTAAAATGGGTTACTGATGTTATTTATGGAACATTGACAATTAATTCAGTTTCTGCAGTAGACCTTGATGGAGATGGATATGTAGAGATATTAATATCTCGAACAGGTTCAATTATTTGTCTTAACTTTGATGGAACATTGAAATGGGAATATAGAAACACATTATCACCAAATTATTATTACCCTTCTTTATGTTTTGGGGATTTAGATAAAGACAATCTTACTGAGATTTTATTTCACATGGAAGGAAGAGTAGTTTGTCTTGATCATGATGGTTCAGTAAGATGGTTTTCCAGTCTGTTTGGAATAGATCATGGACAAGTTGCAATATCTGACTTAGATGATGATAGTGAACTAGAAGTAATTGCTTGCATTGGTTCAAGATTAGTATGTCTTAATAAAGAAGGTGGAGTGAACTGGCAACAAGATTTTGAAACCAATGTAGAATTCCATGGAATTGCAGCGCTAGATAACAATCATACAACTCAAGAGATAGTTGTCAGGCATAATAATTACTTCTATTGTTTTGATTATAATGGAGAGATTATATGGTCTTCTTATTATTTTGGATGGGGTTTTTATTATACTTGCATAGTAGATTTAGACAATAATGGTTTTTATGAAATTGTTACTAAAAGCAGGGACACAATATCTTGTTTCAGTAGCACTGGAGTTCTTTTGTGGGAATATCATTGTACAAGAGACATGAGAGGAATGCATACTATTTCAGATTTAGATAACGATGGTTTGTTGGAAATTCTATTCTATGTTTGGGATAGAGGAATCTACTGTTTAAACCATAATGGAATTGTTGAATGGAATCTTTCTATTACAGAGAATCCTACTGGACCAATTTATATAGCTGATATTGATAACGACAATCTAGTTGAAATATTATACTCCGGTTCACAAATTACTCTATATTGTTACGGAATAGAAGGAGTAACTAAATCAGGACAAAACAGTTGGTTTAGCCGTCTAGGATCGCTAACCAATACCAAATGCTGTGATAGTGATGGTGATTATATTGATGATACCAACGAAAGATATTATCAAACTAATCGAACAAAACAGGATACAGATTCTGACGGAATGAGAGATGGATGGGAAGTATATTTCTATCACACAAATCCATTGTTAAATGATACTGATTCAGATTTAATGCTAGATGGATGGGAAATATTACACGATACAAATCCTTTCGTTAATGATACTACGTCTGATCCAGATTCGGATGGTTTAACAAATATTGAAGAATATCATTATTTAACACACCCTCAATCTAATGACACTGATTCAGACATGTTAAGTGATTATGACGAAATATTTTTGTTTCATACCGATGCAACAGATGCTGATACTGACAATGACATGTTATTAGATGGAGAAGAAATATTGTTTTATGGAACAAATGCAACAGATGCTGATACTGACAAAGATATAATGCCAGATGGTTGGGAGGTACTTTATGAACTTGATCCTCTTTTCGACGATTCCCTATTTGATGAAGAACCTGATGGTCTAAACAATAGTGAGGAATTTCTTTATTCCGTTAATCCAAGAAATAATGACACTGATAATGACCTTCTTTTAGATGGAGAAGAAGTTTATACTTATTTAACGAATCCCGCTTTGAACGACACAGATTTTGATAATCTCATCGATGGTGATGAAGTTTACTTATATGGTACATCACCACTAATAGCTGATTCAGACTTAGATGGAATGCCAGATGGATGGGAGACATCTTATAATCTTGATCCATTATCTAACGATTCTTTTGAAGATCCTGATAATGATTTACTAACTAATTTAGATGAGTATAATTTAGATACAAATCCAAGAAATAGTGATACTGACGGAGACCAAATGCCAGATGGATGGGAAGTTCTTTACAGCTTAAATCCTCTTGTATATGATGCATATGGTGATTTTGATTTAGATTATTTGTATAACATAGATGAATATGTTCATGGAACACATCCGAGAAACAGTGATACTGATGGAGACCAAATGCCAGATGGATGGGAAGTGAGAAATGACTTAAATCCTCTAATTGATGACGCTAATCTAGACAAGGACGCTGATAGTTTAACGAATTATCTAGAATATAAATATGGAACAGATCCAAATAATCCAGACTCAGACGATGATGAATTATTAGATGGCATAGAGGTTTTTACAACAGAAACAAATCCAAATAATCCAGACTCAGATGAAGATCAGATGCCGGATGGATGGGAGTATCAAAATAACCTAAATCCAAACGAACAAGACTCTTTTGAGGATCCAGATCATGATTTATTCAAAAATCTAAAAGAATATAAGTTAGGAAAAAATCCTCGAAAATTTGATAATTGGGTACTCTTGTATGCTGGTTATCTTCTTATAGTCTACATATTATTTATAGGAGCAAGTATCTGGGTTTCAATCAAAATAAAGAAATTTATTCTTACTAGAAGAAATGGCTTCCTTAATTATAAAGACCTTATATTGGCTAAAGACCTAGGTTTTGTTTCAGCTGATGAATATTATCTAGCTCGACAATTGGGATTTGATTCCAAAGTTCAACTAGATTCAGCGTTTAAAGCTGGTTTTTATACAGAAGATGATTGGATAGCAGCATTACAAACTGGTTTTGAAACTGCCGATATAAAGACTCAAATTGAAAAAATAGGTTTTACTGATTACCATGTTTACAAGGAAACATTGGAGATATGTCTAAGGAGATTCAGAGATAGATTAAATAAACTAGTATCGATATTTGTAGATACAGAAAACATAGGAGAAATAAAAACTAGTAATAGGAAAAAGATTCAGAAGAAAGTCAATAGCTTATTGAAAGATATTCTGCTTTTAAGAGAGGAACTTGAATTTTATTCTCAAGCAACAACTAGTAATTCTGAACTCAATAAGGTTCATAGATCTGAGCTTCAAAGAAGTAAAGAGTTGATTATTATAGCAAAAGATTTGCTTGAAAAACTAGATTAAGATAAAGTTTTTTGGATCAGTATTGAACTAGTTACGTAAAATTATTAAAGACATAACTTCTGATACTCATGTATGGTCACTATAAAATGCAGTGGGCAAAAGTTCCAAGATATCGAATTAATAGGTTTTGATAAAGATGGAACACTTTTGGATTTTGACATGTATGTTCCTGTAATGCAAAAAAGAGCTGAAGTTC
>JAEOTE010000009.1 GCA_016839945.1 Candidatus Heimdallarchaeota archaeon
ATTAAAGAAACCTTCAAATCTAAATCCTTCATATTTTTTGTGATTTTTTCATTTATGATGAATGCTGTTACGATTAATCTTCTTGCTGTTATTCCTTTATACTATAAGTATGTCTTTCAACTTGATCAGATTCCGATTTTGATTATTACAGTAGCAACTGGTGTCTTCTATATTCCTATCTTATTTATATTTGAAAAAATTCAGAAAAGATATGGTATTCGTAACTCATTCTTCTTAGCAATAATATTGATGTTTTTAGGTTACATTGGTCTTTATTTTGCACAATCAGTTGTTTTTATGGCAGTTTGTTACAGTGTTTGTTTGTGTATGTCTACTGTCTGGTGGCTTCTTGTAAACCCGATGGTTGGAGATGTTGCTGATGAAGATGAACTTAAAACTAACAATCGAAGAGAAGGAATGTTTTTTGGGACAAATGCTTTAATCACTAAACCATCTTCATCCCTTATCATCTTCATCTTTACTGCAATTATTGAGTTCTTTGGTTACAATTCCGAATTAACTGTTCAATCTCCCCAAGCTGTCATGGGACTACGATTAGGTGTTGGTATTCTTCCACTTTGTTTTCTAGTTCTAGGTTTCATAGCATTACTATTCTATCCATTACATGGTAAGAAGTTATATCAAGTTAAAATGGATTTAAACAAATTGCATAAAAAAAGAGGAAAATAGCAGGACATGAAAATATTATTAAAATCAAAATGAGCATAATGATTTTCATGAAGGAAAGTTATAGGAATATGCTTTCTATATATTCTGATAATTGAGAGCGATCTGTTAGAGTTAATTCTTGTTTTTTTGTTATTTTTTCCATTAACTCCTGCCAAAATCCTGAAAAAGCATTCAAATCAGATATAAGTTGTTTGAATTTCTTTATAGCTATGTATGATTTACCGATAAAAACGTAACCAAATAATAGATTTTCATACACATACAAAGCAATTGTATAATCTTTATATCTCAAACGCTCAATTGTTATTCTTTCTTGTTCTTTTTTTGCTTGTGATTCGCTAATGATCTCCATTAATCCTTCTATAAAGTCATCATCTAAAGTAGTAGTACTAAAACGATCTGAAAAAATTATATGGTTAGATTTATCCATTATAAGAAAAAGACTTGGTATTTCATCTTCTTGTTCGATAGTTGTATATGTAATTTTGTTTTTTACCAGTTGATTTAGCATATCTTCAAAATGTGTTAGTTCCATACGTTCTGCAATAGTAGGAAGCTTCATTGAAAATTGATCCCATTGATCAAGTTTATCGAGAAGAAGGTCATGTTCGTTAGAGATTAAGTTAGCAAGCCTTGTAATGTCTTTTTCATCTGCTATCTGTTGAGCTTTTTCTAGCAGTATCTTTGCTTCTTCAATTTTCAAATTCATTTGTGCTAAATGAGATTTTAGCAGATAGGTTTCAGAGATCAAAATATGTGATCTCTGAGTTTCAGCCAGTTCATCAAGTTGGTCCAAAGATTGTTTTATAGGTTTTAGCAATTCTATATCATTTGTTAATTTCAATTTTTGGAGATAAAAATCACATAAATGGAAAAACGCCATTCTGTTCATTTCTACAAAAATTAATTTCTCTTGAACGACCTCTTTCAACATTGTTTCTATTACATCTTGATTATCATCAAAAGAACATGCTTTGAGGTAGATAGATTGAGCAAGCTTGTAGATATGCATTAAAGGATAGTCAATTACATGCTCAGTTTGCATATTTCTAATTGTAGCAACGATTTCCATCTTTTCTAAGTTTTGTTTTATTTCTTCGAATTTTCCTTGTTCTAGATAAATTAGATTCATTCTAAAAAGCATTACAATATAATGTACATTACCATATAACTTACCTCTTTTAATTTGCTCTAAAGATTTATTGTAGTATTGTAATGAAGTTACCAATTCTCCCTTTTGCCAGTAATAGAATCCTAAATCACTGTATATAGCTCCCAAGCTATAAGAAGAATCTATCTCTTCAGCAAATGATAATGCTTTCAAAGAGTATTGAAGATACTTTTCTAATTCGCCAATTTGAAGAAAACCTGCTGCTGTATTAACCGTACAAGCAATAATTCCTATAGTATTATTAAGTTCTGTAAAAATCATTAAACTTTGATTATAATATTTCTCACTATTAAAAAAATCTCCTTTTAAAGCGAAAGTAAAAGCTTTGATAAATAAACGCCAAGCTTTTCGATACTTATCCCCTAATTCTTCATATATCTCCAGTGATTGATTCAGTTTATCCATATATTCTTCAGAATGAGTACTAATTCCGTTTGTAAGAATTTCTGCATATCTCTTGAGGTAATCAGGTGAATTTTTATCCTTGTATTTATTTAGTACTTTTATTGCATAATCTCTTTTTTCTTTAGCTAATTCGCTAAAACCCAAGTAGCCTAATGATCGTCCATAAAGTATTGCTGAATCAAAAATTAAGAGGGGATTATCAATTTCTATACTTTCTTCATAAGCTTGTTTGGCATTAACTAATGCTTCAGAAAACGGTTGTATATCTAAAAATATCCTTGCTTTAAGGATTTTTAACCTTATACACTCTTCTGTTGTTAATTCGTCTCTTTTCTGAACTGCGTCTATTCTTTTTAGAGCTTCTTTATATTCAGATCCTACAATTAGTTCTTCTACTTCCTTTAGTTCAGTACTAAATATGCTACCCATTTGTTCACTTTCAAAGATTTTTGAATCGTTATTACTTTAATATCTTTCTTAATAGATTTTTTGTTAATTTTTTAGGAAAAACATAATATTCAGTAAATCAAATAAGATTTTATGAAAAAAATTGGTATTATCGGTGGTTTAAGTGCTGAATCAACTATTGAATATTACAAGATTTTAGTTAATGAATACAAGAAGCTGAAAGGAGGGCTATCTTCACCTCTGTTAATCATTGATAGTTTAGATTTAGAAGAAGTCAAAGATTTGGTAAATGAAGATAAATGGGATGATGTGGTTGAAATTATTACTCAATCAGCTCGTAATTTAGAAAAATCAAACGCTGAAGTAATTATCATAGCGACTAATACTATTCATAAAATCTTTGACAGAGTTCAAGAAAATATAGAAACACCCATGATTAACTTATTAGTTACTATTGCAGAAGCGATTAAAGAACAAGGAATAAAAAAAGTTGGATTACTAGGAACTATTTACACCATGCAGTTAGATTTCTTCCAGAATGCTTTGGATAAATACAATATAGATGTCATAGTTCCTAATCAAGCAGACCAGGAGTATGTAAATCAAGTAATCTTTGAAGAACTAGTACATAGCATTCTAAAAGATGAATCTAAAAGAGGGTATCTTGAAGTAATCAAGAGACTACAAGAGAAAGGTGCAGAAGGTGCAATCCTAGGTTGTACCGAAATACCTTTGTTAGTAAAACAAGAGGAAAGCCCAATACCTGTTTTTGACACAACAACTATACATGCTTTAGCTGTTTTGAAATATGCACTTAGCGATTAAAATTAAATTCTTCGATTATTTCTGTTATTTTCTCTCCAACATCTATAATTGATTGAATGCTTTCTCTTATACTATTACTGATTAGGACTTTAGGATCTTCAATATCAAATTTATCTTTCTCTTCATCAGAAGGAAATCTAAATTTGGAAATGAAACTGATAACATTTTCACTAGTTTCCATTAAATCTTGCATCTTGTTTAAGGCTAAATCATAATTCTGGTAAAGTCCTTTTACCATTTCATACATAATTTTGCACAACATAGATACTTCTTTTAGTATTTTAACTAGTTCCTTATATTCATCTTCCAAAATCTCATGTCTATTCTCCGTCAATACTAGTCGTACATCTTTCATCGATGAAGTAACAGATATCATTCTTTCATACAACTCAAATTTAGCAATCTCTATTTTTGTATCAACAATTCCTTCTTTCAGAAGTTCAATTAGCTCTCCTCTCTTTTCTTTTTCCTCATCTTCATATATCTCAAATTGAGAACTAGATATTTCTGTTCTTCTTTCAATATAGAGAGCTTCAAAGTATTTTAAAGGTATGAGAGATAATTCTATTAGATTTTTCTCAATTTTCTTATCAATCATTCTTCTTCCTAATAATTCTCTAAACATCTTCAAAACACTCCTCTTAATAGATAATAAAATGCAACTGCAAATGAACCACTAATGAGTGGTGTTAAGAATATAAAAATAACTATAGTTCTGACAGATTTAAGATTAATAGGTTTTTTTGAACCATAACCTGCTCCAATAAAACTTGCTACTAGTATCATTGTTCCTGAGACAGGAATTCCAAGCATTGTTGCAATAAGCGTAATTAAAGCTGAAGAAGCCTGTGTAACAAAAGCAGATTCAGGTGTTAATTCAACTACATCATTTCCCAGAGATTTTAAGACTCTCCATCCAATTATTATTAGCCCTAATCCTAATCCTGCACCACCTAATAGCATAGGTATTCTTTGATAAAAGATGGATGCTTCAGAATTTTGAAATAAAGGATATATGGGAGCTATTGCATTACTGATATCATTTCCTGCTCTAGAAAAACCTGCAATAACAACCCACACAAGAAGTAATGATCCAGATATTGCATTAGAAGTTTCTAAACCACTCAAACCTTTTACTGACTTTGATAATATCTTATTCATTAATTTCATTAGAAGTAGAGCGCCAATGAATCCTAAAAGCGGAGAAACTGCCCAAGTGAAAAAAATATGTCCCATTCCTTCCCAGCTCCAGATAATCTTTTCTCCTCTTGCGATAGTTAGACCTAAAATAGAACCCACCATAGCTTCAGTTGAGGAAATTGGTAGACCAAATATAGAAGCTAAAATTAGACATAAAGCCATTGATATGAATACAGAAATAATAAGAACTATTTCACTTGAAACCTGGATTGTTGAAATATCATTATTTAGTGTATCACTAACTTTAGGCGCAAGTAAAAATGCTCCAAAAACAGCAACAATTGCACCAATAATTACTGCTGATCTGACTGATAAACGCTTAACTCCTACAACTGGAGCGAAAGTTTCATCATTTGTTCCAATGGCAAAAGAAAGGATAATTGAAGCAATAACCAGTATTATCAGAACAGCATCAACCATCAGATTACCTCATTTCTTTTTTTTCTTGATTCATTCATTGTTCATTGTCTATATCTAATCTCACTAAATCTCGCTTATTATAATTGATCTTAAAGCATCAGAAGCATCTTCAGCTGAATTAGCTGCTTTTTCTATCTCTCTAATTGCATGATCAAAAATAACTAACGTTGCAAAATTATCACTTATTCCTTTGAAATCAAAATAATGGTTCTTCAGTCTCGAGTATAATCCATCTACTTGATGTTCAATGAAACTGATTTCTGTTGTAAGATCTACCGTTCTTCGAATATCTTCTCTATAAATAGTGAGTGCTTCTTTTAGTTTTTCAATGCATAAATCTACTAGTTCGCAGGATTTCAAAATTTCTTCGAATATATGTTCAGGCAATTTTACATTGTGTATAATAAGAAAATTGTTACACGCACGTTTTGCACATCCTGCTACTTCATCAGCTCTTTTGATAAAAGTTAATATGTCTGATCTTAATTTAGACTTTAAATTTCCTTTTGTTAATTCTAACCAGATATCTGCTAGTATTTTATCAGCAGCATTCTCCTCTGCTGTAATATTTCCAACTTCTAAATCTAAAGTAGTAGTATCATTTTCTTTCCAAGCTTTGACAGCTCTAATCAGTGTTTGTGTAGCTTGATGAATTTTTGCAAGATGTTGATTCATTTTCTGATGTATTTCTTCTTCTGAATCTCTTCGAAGATAATTACTTAATTTCATGCAGCATCACCTTTGTTTTCAAAGTCTGTCTAAAATTACCATTTAAAAAGATGAGTGTTAAAATATATACTCTAACTACATTTAAATTCGTACTTAACTAGAATTTTTAATGTTAGAACCATTATAACAATTTTTCAGGTAGTTGCTAATAAATCCTATAAGAAAACGCTTTCCATATATTCGGTTAATTTAATTCGCTCCTCTAAAGATAGTTCTATATTATCCTTGATTTTTTCAAAATAAGTGTGCCACTCACTTGTAAATGAACGAAACTCCTCAATCAATTGCTTTAATTTCTTTAAAGCGTAATAAGATTTTCCAATAAACGTGTAAATTAACAATAAATCTTTTTGAGAGTTTATAGCAATCGTATAATTAAGATACTTCAAACGTTTTATTGTTGCATCATTTAGAGCTTCAGAGGTTTTATATTCATTAATAGATGTCAATATTCCTTGTAATAGTTCATCTTCCAAAGAAATATCACTAAATGCTTCAGAAAAAACAACTGACCCTTTTTGATTTAGTATAAGGAAGAAATTAGGTGATTCTTTTTCGTCAACAAGATCAATAAACGTAACATTATTTCTTATCATTTTACTTAACAGTTCTTCTACATGAGTGAATTCAAACCTTTCTTCTAAACTTGGTAGATAAGTTGACATTCCTTCCCATTTACTTAGTTGGTCAAGAAGAATATCATACTCATTAGAAATAATTTTAGCGAGATTAACAATACCTTTGTCCTCAGCAATGGATTGTGCTCTATCTAGTAATGATTGTCCTTCTTTCATGTTAAATTCAATGAGTTCTAGTTTTGATTGTAAGAGAAGTGATTGTGCAAGTAAAATATAGGACCTTTGCTGCTCTGCCATTTTCTTTAAGAATTTTACACTATTCTTTAATTTTTCATAAACTTCTATATCATTTGTTTTTTGTATCACTTTCAGATATGAATCACATAGATGAAAGATTACTAATCCATTTACTTCCAAGTGAACAGTTTCATCATGTGCTACTTCTTCTAGAAGAGTAATAGCTTCACTCCAACTAGTTTCTTCTTGTTGTGTTTTAAGAAGAATTGCTTTAGCTAAGTAATAGATTTTTTTGAAAATTGGTTTATCCTTTATTAGAAACAACAATTCGATTTGTTCTAAATTCTGGAATGCTTCTTCATATCTTTCCATTTCAATTAGAACTAAATTCATTCTAAGGAGTGACCATGGATAGTGCCGTGTACCAACTATTTTTGCTTCTTTAAAGGATTTTAAGCTTTTTTGGTAGTAGTTTAATGCGGTTTTTAAATCTCGTCTCAACCAATATAGATACCCTAAATCCATGTATGCACTTGCAAAAGAATAGTGATCACCTGTTTCTTCACAAATTGATATACTCTTAAGAAAATAATCAAGTGCCATATCTAATTCTCCCATGTGTAAATTTATGGCTGCTAAAATTGATATGGAAAAATTAATTTCATTGTAGTATTCAAGCCTATCAGCAAGCTCTAGAGTTTTCTGTGCATAAATTAGAGCTTTTTTAAGTTCTCCTGACCAAACATATGAAGTACTGAGATTACGATAAGAATTAGCAAGTTGAAAATCAAGACCTAATCTTTTCGAGATATCTATACTTTCTTCAATATTTGCCGAAGAACTAGAAAAAGAGTCTCCTTGCATTAGAAGTAATCTAGCCTTTCTCTTCAGATATTCATCAGAATTTTTATCATCAAAAGAATCTAGTATTTGACTTGCTAATTTTACTCTTTCTTTTCTTAAATCATATTCGCCAGCACGATAATAAGCAATGGGTAAAACTATAACAGAGTCAAACATCAATTGTTTGTTGTTGAGTTTCTTACTTTCCTCAAAAGCTTCTTCTCCATATTTTATTACCTCTGAATATGGGAAAGTTTCAAAATGGATTTGAGCTCTGTATATTTTGCATCTTATTTTTTCTTCCTTAGTAGCGACTTCTTTACCAATAATGCCATCAATTCTTTCTTGTGCTATATTATATTTTCCTCTAACTATGAGCTGTTCAATTTCTTCCAATTCTTTAGCAAAGATTCCATTCATTTTACATTATCTACTGCAAGTTTTCAAAATAATTATGCTTTTAGTTTTTAATAGTTTTTGCTAAGTAATCAGAGCAATCTGATAAGAAATTAATTTAATCTAAAATATTTTTACGAGCAGAAAGTTTTTTAATATGTATCAGATTCTAGTACACGTAACAATAAAGTGAACGTAATGCCTGACATAACAGATGCAGAAAAATCACAAATAAGGGAGATAGCTAAACAATATGCTACTGCATTATGGAAAATTCCTTTTAATGAAGGATTAGTTCTTTATGTAAAGTCAAATAATGAATTACACATACATCCTGCAAGATGGAAATACTGTATGAAATGTGGAGAAATAGATAAGAAAGAAAAAATGGATCCACACAAGTGTTTAATGAATGTTGAAGAATTTCCAATTTTGATCCAAACTTCATGGTATAAGCTTAAAGAATTCTTCTTAACAGAGAATTACAAAGATTTTATGAAAGAAGCAGGTATTGATAAGATACCATCTATCTCACTAATCACTGAAATCAATGAAGAAGTAAAGGAAGTAAAAGATACTAAGGTACCTGCTTCAGAGAAAGAAAGAATATAATAACAAATTTTTTCTTGTTTTTATTGAAAACTAACCTTTTTTTACGAAAAGTTTTTATATGTGTCGTGTTTTGTCACATATGTGTGTAACAAAAATCGATGCATATGTGTGTCGAAAACTGTTTCATATCTCTTTGGAGGTTAAAAAATGAACAAGAAAAAAACTGTAATCTTGATGAGTGCATTTTGCGTTCTACTCTTTGGATTATTACCTGTTGCTGCTGCTAATGACTATGTAAGTTATGGTGAAGTTGAATCTAGCTTTAATACATACCTAAGTGGTAAGGACAGAAAAACAACAACTGGAAGAATTGTACCATGGTACGATGGTATGACTTACCACTATGAGGATGCTCATGGTATTTATGGTGCAATCTACGTGACTGAATCTGTACTTCAAATGGCTCAATTTTTGATGTGGTATTATTTTGGTGTAATTTTCACCTACGATAATATCAACGAAGGATGTAAGGAGTATCTCTCTTGGTTTACCACTACTGCCACTCTAAATGGAGAACCACTGGAAATGACATATACACCAATTAAGAGGAGTCAATGTGTTGATTCCTATGGTGAGTCAATATTGTGGTGGTTTAACGTGGGAACACTATTCAAGCCAGGGGAACTAGAACCTGGTCAATATCACTTGGTCACATATTATTGGATGAACCCTCTTGGTATGTTCCCTGAGCCAATTCCCAATTTCATTACTCCACCTGATGACATTTGGTTTACCATAGTATAATAGAATGCAAAACCACCTTTTCATTTTTTTTCTACCAATAACAAACAGAAATTCAATCAAATAAAAAATTAGGAGGTTTAAAAAACATGCCAAAATTTCTAGCAATACACCCCTTCCCAGAGCCAGCTCCTGTAGAAGCTGCTACTCCTATAGGTCAAGGAGTTAAAAACTTCTGTAATGCTGACGCTTACTGGGTTAAAAGTTGGGCAATTCTTAATGAAGAAGGTCATATCAAAAAAATTCTTTGTCAATGGGATGCTAAAGATGTTGATTCGATAAAATCCATCTTAGAAAAGATCCCTCAATTGCCTACTGAAGGTATTTATCCTTTAGGAATTTTCCAAGCTGAAGATTTTCGAAAGTAATGATGATTACAAAGGGAATCTTCACCTTTTCACCTTTTTTATTACCACTAAGAGTTGCTTGCCATGCCTGACATAACAAATGAGAAAAAAAATCAGATTAGAATAATAGCTGAAAAATATAGCATAATTCTATCGAAGATTCCCTTTGAGGAGGGAGTTAGTATTTATTCAAAAACTTATCAAGCACTCCATATTCAATCAGCTCGATGGAGGTTTTGTCTTCTTTGTGGAAAAATAAAATACCCGGAAGGCTTCAGAAAGAACAATCACAAATGCGCTTATTTTTCCTCTAATGATTTTCCAATTCTTGTTAAAACTTCTTGGATAAAATTGGAGAATTTCTTTCTTTCTCGGAAATTTCTTGACATTCTTAAAGAAGGGGGTATTATTATTGAAGAAGGGTAAAAAACTATTAATTAACAAATGTAAGAATTCTTTAATTCTTTAATTGATAGTTTTGAAAAAAAAAGAAAAGGAAGAGATTATTTCTTCTTTGTTACTATTCTAATTACTAAGACCATTGCTAAAACAGATACAGAACTTATTGTAATGATTTCTAAAGCTCCTAAACCAGCATTATCTTCTATTACAGGTCCTTCAAGAGATCCTATGGAGGGATCATAAACAACTTCATCATCAAAATGTTCAAAGCTGAGATAAGTTTGGACTGACCCATCACCTAGTGTAGAATATGATGCATTAACAGTCTTGTACTCATATTGATTAGAGATGTTGTATTTAGCTTTATTTGCATAAGCAAAGAATGCTTTATATTGTTCAGTTCCAATTATAAATTGTTCTTTAACTTGAGCATTATTCTGAACTTTTACTTCATCTCCTGTTGTATTTTGATTTTGATTAACGGTTAATCCATTGGTATCATTAAGTCTATAGGAATTGGTTGTGGGTATAATATCAAAACGTAAAGCTAAGTTAGTGTCATTTCTTTGCCAAGGCCAATTGTTCATGACAATGTCGAATTTCATTTCAGCTCCACCGATGATTTCATAACCATCAATTGATTGATCATTAAGATACATATGAACAACTATTTTCATTTCAAAATCAGTATAATGAGGAACAGTAATACTATCAGATACATATTCGAAATGAACAGCTGATACTTCTTTCTGTTCTTCTGTTATATCAATATATTCTACATCAAAACCAGTGAAATTCCATCTAACTGATGAAAGAGAGAGTACATTTGAATAAATTGGCATTGGTGGAGCCATATCTTTCCATATACCTGTTTCATCATATTGGAATACTCCATCTTCATTATAATCCATATATTCTGTTAACGACTTAAACATTATATTGAATGAAAAAGCACTTTCAAAGGCAAAAGCACTTCCAGTCAAGAATTGGAATTTTGGAACACTTCCTCCTGCTTTAGCAATAAATTCCAAATCATAATACTTGAAAGTTACTTGGTTGCTATTTTCTTCATAGAAGAAATCTTGGTCATCTGCATTTACTTGTGTTAAAACAAGTAGCATCAAGAACATTGATCCTATTGTTAGGTTTAATATTCGTTTGTTCATTTTTATCAAGTTCTTTTCCTCATCCCTTTTTGAATACGTTATTATTTATCAAACCAAAGCAACTTTATTTAAAAAATTAAAGAGCTTCCAAAGTAGATGAAAAAAAGCTAAAAATGAGAAAGAAAAATCAAAAAAAAAATCAACCATAAATGGAAGTATCTGCGATAGTTTCTGGGTAATCCTCATCATCAAGATCCATAGGCTTAGCATTTGATTTGATTCTTTTAGGATACCTTTTATGTTTTGACCTATCCTCAGTCCTTTCTTTCTGACTCAAATAGTATCGTCGTATATCTTTCTTCATAAAAAGCTCTATCCTTCGTATCATATTCATTTCTTCATCTTCTACCAAAGAAATAGCTTTTCCTGCTCTTTCCATTCTAGAAGTTCTTCCTATTCTATGAACATAATCTTCAGGATTACCTACTGGGAGATCATAATTGAAAATATGAGAAACATGAGGAATATCAAGTCCTCTAGCTGCCACATCTGTTGCTATCAAACAATCAATTCTCTTTTTTCTAAAATTCTTCATAGTTATTTCTCTTTGTTTCTGAGACATATCTCCTTGTAACATACCAATTCTTAATTGAATTCTTTTATCATTCACCAATCTTTTCTGGAGATTAGCTCCCCATCTTTTTGTATTAACAAAAACTATACAAGATTGAGGTTTTTCTCTTTGGAGAAGTTGAATAAAATTATTGTATTTGTATCGGGAATTCTTAACTTCATAGTAATATTGTTTACAAGAACCGACTGTTAGATCATCATGACTAACGTCTATTTCTACTAAATCTTCATCCCAGCTATAATCATGAGCTATTTTTTTTACTTCTTCAATCATAGTAGCTGAAAAAAGTAACAATCTTGGATAAACATTTTTCATTGCTTCAAAAAGGATATAGTCTACATCAGGTATAAAACCCATATCTAGCATTCTATCTGCTTCATCTAAAACAACAAATCTCACTTCTTTGAATGAGATAGCTTTACGTTTATACAAATCAATAAGTCTTCCTGGAGTTGCTATTACTATTTGACTTCCTTTACGGATATTCTCTATTTGTCTATTAATTGAAACTCCACCATAAACTTCTACAGATCTTAACTGTCTGTATTTTGTTATATCTCGAAAAACAGTGTAAACTTGTTTACAAAGTTCTCTTGTAGGTACCAAGACAACAGCTTGGACCTTGCTTAAAGAAGGATTAAGTTTTTCTACTATTGGAATAGCAAAAGCTAATGTTTTACCAGTTCCAGTTTTGGCTTGAGCCATAATGTGAGTATGATCTGCTTCAAAAATCTTAGGAATTGCTTTCTCTTGTATATCAGTTGGTGTATGTATTCGCATATCGTTTAAAGCACGTTTAATTTCGTTTTTTATGTTGTAATCTTCAAATTTCATTTGTATCAGTTGTATTTTGTTTGTATCAAAAACTTGTACTATTGTAACTAAAGTAATTATTAGCAATCAATATCATAGTTTTTAAAGTGTTGAAAAAAATAGAATTATTCGTTTTACTTCTTTCTAATCTTCCTCAACTCTGAATTAATTTATCTATGAAGTCTTTAAAAGGCTTTGTTATTACAACAGAAAACAAAAAAAAAAAAATAATGAATAAAAACGGATTATGCAAAAACCCTAATGAAGTATAAAGCTGGAAGTACTGAAATTATGCTTAGGAAGGCTGCATAGGCAAGTACTCCTATTCCTATTCGTAAGAATCTCATTAGATACACAGATCTAACTTCAACGTTTCTCCACAATCTGCGTAGATATGACATATTCATCCTCTATCACCTCCTTTGATTTCTTGGATTTGAACTTAGACTTGATTTTTGCAATTTTATCATAACGAATTTGAATATAGTCAGGGTTTGATTGATTATTCTTCTTGACCAATTCCTCCTTCAAAAATCGGAAACATTCATCCAACATTTTTGAGGAGTTTCGTTGTCTCATCAAGTTGTTCAAATTTTTCATATGTGTTCATATTGATGACATAGTATATAAACAAATCCATGATTACATATATGTCCCCTATTTGATTACATAATAGGCTTATATCAAATGCCCTTAATTTCATTTATTATCAAAAATATTAAAACAAAAGTAATTTTAAATGACGATAGAAAACAAACAAAAAAAGAGGTAAATATTGCCTACATATGTAGTTAATTTGATTACAAGAACAAACATTAGGTCATTTTTGCCAAAAGGGTCACATATAAATAGTATGTCTCATATATGATTACAAGAACAAACATTTGTAGAGGTGAATTTTATACCCGATGTAAAGGACTCAGAAAAAACACAGATCCGCTCTCGTGCAAGACGGTTTGCATTGGACTTACTTGATGCATCTTTAGGGGAAGGTTTGGAGCTATATAATGAAGTAATTGAAGATGCCGTCTTAGACAAAGAAAAAGGAGAGTACAAAGGGGGATTGTATAAAAGATCTGCACGTTGGAAAATCTGTTTGAAATGTGGAACCATAGCAGAAAAGGACGGATTAAAAGAAGAAACACACAAATGTGCATCAGGTTTTGGTAAATTACCCGTAATCATTCCTACAAGCTGGGTTGTACTGAAAGATTTTTTCCTCACTAATAGATATGTTCAAGCTCTACAAAAATTAGGAGTTGAGCCCATCCCCGCACGTAAAATTCCTATTAGCGTACCTGTTGAGGAAGAAGCTGAAATAGTTGTTGAAGAACCTGCTGAAGTACCAGACACAGTTAATTGAGTCTTGTTATAGGTTTATTTCCTCAAACAATAATTCCTTATTATTCTCAATAAACTTCCAACCAAATCCAGGTAGATTAGAAACAGGTCCGTCTATACCTTTTGGAGTTCCTGTTTTTGTGTAAAGAATGTTAGTATTTCTTATAGCATTAAGAACTTCATATGGGGTCTTGAATTCTTCAATAAGTATTTTAGCTTTCTTAGGTCCTGCATCTAATAGTCCTTCAACAATGAAGACTCTTCTCTCTTCAATAGACATACCTTTAGGAGCCCTTCTAGAAAGAACAGGTTTTATGTCTTCAATTTGTTCTCTGTAAGCTATTCTCTCAATGACAATTACAGTGTCATCTATATTTCTTGTCGGAATAACAGCAATCCCCAACTTATATGAGACATAAGCAAGAGCTCCATAAATAGAAGAAAGATTCATGCTTGTATTCTCTAAAGCGAGGTAATCAAATCCTTCTAAAATAAGTACTGGATTTGGATAAGTATCAATTAAAAGTAGAAGTTGTTCAAACAACCTACCATCAATAATGGAAGAAATAAAATCTGAACCAGTTTTTCTTTCAATAGCAACGTCTTCTGAGATGATAATATCTGCTACTTCAAGGTTTTTAGTCTCATAACTGATTTTATCAGACTTCTTATCAAGACCTTTAGTTAATTTTCTTTCCCTGTGATCAATTATTATATGTAATTTAGTATTGGAGTTCATAACTTACAACTCGAAAGCTAAAATTCTAATTCATCTAACTTTCTTTTTATCATTTTAAATAATTATTGTGTGTCAGCTAGCTAACCACTATATTCAATTCCTAGCTTATCGGCTAGATCAAAATTAGATGGTTCAACGAGAATAGTTTCGTCATCAAAGATAATTGTAGGAACTTTTGTTTTGCCATCATTAAGTTCTTTCGTTTTTTCTTTTGCTTTTTCATCGAAATCAATATCAATCCATGTGTAGGATATGTTATGCATATCTAAGAATTTCTTAGATCTTTTACAATCTCCACACCATTTTGTTCCATAAATAACTTTGATAGAGACCATTGGTTCATGAAAAACCAACATATATTTAAAATCTATTGTTTTTCTTGGGACACTATGAAGATAGCACAAACACAGTACTTGCTATTATAAACAATATAGCAACAATGGTTTTTACGATAGGACATATTTTCATTGGAATTATAGATGTTCTAGCTCCAGTAAATATAGAAACGATTGCCATAACAATGAGAATTCCAGCTGAACTCAAATAAACTATAATTGGTACTAATTCTGTAACGTCTCCAAAAGCAGTTACAAAAATCACGAGTACGCCAATAAATATGAAAGCTATTCCTTCAGCTATCCATTCCATTGTGATTATTCTTCTATTATCTTCTGAGATCTCACCGAATCCTTTTACAATCGATTTTGTAGGCATTATATGTGCTATACCCCATACAGTAATTATTGAAGCTCCTATATAGATTAGAATCTCGTTAAACATAGTATAACAGCTTCTATGAGTCAATTAAAAATATTTCGCGAACTGTATCTTGCTTTTTTATTAAATGAAGGAAATTGATTTTTGACAAAGTAGAATCTTTTTTAATGGAGGAAATTGCACTCAACATAGAACCTTAAGATTGATATTTAGAGGAAGATAAATGCCACAAAATGTTATCATTGCAGAGAAATTGGAAACAATTCCTATTGAAGAAATTCGTTCAGTTAAAGGGGAGATTATTATTTCAGAATCATATCCTAGTTATCTAGTTGATGAGTCTAAAATCAGTGGCGGTCATGCAGAATATTTGTTCTTTCCTAATGATGAAAACGAAATAGTATCCATTGTACAGAAAATCAAGGAAGAAGAGATAATGATAACTGTTTCTGCAGCAAGAACTGGTATTGTAGGTAGTGCAGTTCCATTTGGAGGAGCTGTTCTTTCATTAGAAAGAATGGATAAAGTTCTTGGTTTAGGATATGATGAAGAAAATGAAAAATGGTTTGTTCGCGTTCAACCAAGTATAGCATTAAATGAAATTAATGATATTGTTAAGTTTAAGAAATTTGAGGATAACCAAAGCATTCCTCCAGAAAAGAAATGGGTAGAGAAATTTAGAGAAGTACCTACACAATATTATCCAGTAGATCCAACCGAAATGACTGCTTCCATAGGCGGAACAATAGCTGCTAACGCATCAGGAGCTCGTTCCTTTAAATATGGTCCAACAAGATCATGGATCAGACGCATAAGAGTAATTTTGGGTTCAGGAGAAGTACTGGATATCAAAAGAGGAGAGTATAAAGCTGTTAATAATACATTCGTTATCAAAACAAGCACTGAAGATTTAGAAGTAAAAATACCTGATTATAAAATGCCTCGAGCAAAAAATGCTGCAGGACTAATTTCAGGACACGATGTAGATTTAATTGATTTATTTATCGGCTCAGAGGGATTGTTTGGAGTTATTTCTGAAGTTGACGTTTGGTTAAAGGATTATACTTCCCAAATTTCTAATGTTGCTTTCTTTAAAGAAGAATCAGACGCAATTGACTTTGTAATAAAACTAAGAGACAATGATGAAGCCAAACCTGAATTTATAGAATTTTTTGATAATAATGCTTTAGATTTATTGAGAAACAAACAGAAAGAAGATCCTAAATTTGTTAATATGCCATCTATTTCCAAATCTATTAAAACAGCTATATCTTTTGATTTACCATATTCTGAGGAAGATTTGGAAAAGAACTTTAATGCAATTAGCAAAATACTTGAGGAATGTAATTCAAGTTTAGAAGGAACTTGGAGTGGTTACGAAGAAAGAGAACTTGTACGCTTTAAGCATTTCAGACATGCAGTTCCTGAAATTGTAAACAACACAATAGCAGAACGTAAAAAGAATCACCCAGATATTCACAAACTTGGAACAGATATGTCGGTAGAAGACGCACATATTAAGGAGATGATGAGTTTTTATCATCAAACACTTGTTGAAGAAGAGCTAGAATACGTGATGTGGGGTCATATTGGAGATAATCATGTTCATGTAAATATCTTGCCTAGAAACATGGAGGAATTACAAAAAGGCAAAGAAATCTACAAAATATTTGCGGAAAAAGCTGTTTCATTTGGAGGTTCTGTTTCAGCGGAACATGGAATTGGAAAAATAAAACATGAATACCTAAAGATAATGTATGGCGAAGAAGGGATTCAACAAATGCGTGTTGTAAAAATGAGCATTGATCCTGATTGTGTTTTTAATTGTGGAAATATTTTTGGTAGAGAGGTGATAAAATGAAAATAGTTGTCCTTGTTAAACAAGTTCCTGAAGCAGATAAGGTTGCTGTTGATCCTGAAACAGGAACATTAATTCGCGAAGGTGTAGCATCTATACTTAATCCTTATTGTGAATATGCCCTTGATGAAGCTGTAAGACTTAAAGAAAGTTATACAGAGAAAGACATTGAAGTTGTTGCTATAAGTATGGGTCCTCCACAAACAAAGAGCGCATTATTACGATGCTTAGAATTAGGTGCTGACAAAGCTTACTTATTATCTGATAGAAAATTTGCAGGTTCAGATGTATGGGCAACTTCAACTGCTTTAAAGGAAGGTGTTTCCAAACTTGAACCTGATTTTGATTTGATTTTGACAGGAAAACAAGCTATTGATGGTGATACAGCTCAAGTTCCTGCAGAAACTGCCGAACAGCTTGGTATTCCACAAATAACATATGGAATAGAAGTCAAAATTGATAATAAAAGAATAGAAGTAAAAAGAGAAACTGATGAAGGGTATCAGATTCTTTCAACTCGTCTACCTGCTTTAGTAACAATGAGCAAGGGATCCAATATACGAAGAATACCTTCTATGAAGCAAGTTTTAGATTCCAGAAGAAAACCTCTGGATGTTGTTTCTGCTGATGATTTAGAATTAGATGAGAATAAAGTTGGATTGAAAGCTTCTCCTACACAAGTATCGAGAGTTTTTGCTCCACCTACGAAGGTTGGTGGAGATGTTATTGATGGAAGCGATCCCAAAATTGCAGCTCAAAAGCTTCTGGAATACTTAGTGAATAATAAATATTTGAAGGATGTGTAAAGATGCTAGAAGTTGACATAGATGCATGTACAGGATGTAAAGTTTGTGAGAGAGTTTGTCCTTTCGCTGCTATTATTGTAGATCCTGAAACTAAAAAAGCTAAAGTTTTAGATAATTGTACATTATGTGGGACATGTGTAAATGCATGCAAATTTGATGCATTAAGCATTGAAAGAAAAGCAGTATCTGAAGAAGAACTATTGTTGTATAAGGATGTATTTGTGTGGGGCGAATGGGAGAGAAAAGAAGATAAAATTACTACAAAAAATGTAGTCTTTGAACTCCTAGGGAAAGGAAGAGAACTTGCAGACAAACTTGGTGAATCTTTAGCAGTAGTTCTTGCAGGAAAAGATATAGATCATTTAACAGAAGAATTATTTCATTATGGGGCAGATAAGGTTTATTTATGCAAGCATGAACTCCTCGAACAATACTCAACAGATGGTTATGCAACAGTTATTTCAAGCGTCATTGCTGCTGAAAAACCTTCAGTTGTTCTTTATGGAGCTACTCCAAATGGAAGGGATTTAGCTCCTAGAATCGCTGGTCGTCTTGCTTTGGGACTAACAGCTGATTGTACTGGTTTAGATATTGATGAATCAAGACAATTAATACAAACTAGACCTGCTTTTGGAGGTAATATTATGGCATCAATTTATTCACCATATACTCGTCCTCAAATGTCTTCAGTTAGACCAAATGTTTTTCCTAAACCAAAACCTGACACTGCAAAGCAAGGAGTATTAGAAGAATTTGATGTTAAACTAAGTCCAATTAATATTAGGACCAAAATCATTGAAGAAATAATATCAAAAGATGAAGGTGTAAAAATAGAAGAAGCTAATATATTGGTTTCAGCTGGTCGAGGGATAGGATTAAAAGAGAATCTAGGTTTAATTTATGAAATGGCTGAAGAGCTGGATGCAACAGTTGCAGGATCCAGAGCACTCATAGATTTAGGTTGGCTTCCTCATCCGCAACAAGTTGGACAATCTGGAAAAACAGTAGCACCAAATCTATATTTTGCATTAGGAATATCTGGTGCAATTCAACATCTTGTAGGTATGACTTCTTCTGATACAATTATTGCCATAAACAAAGATCCTGATGCACCTATCTTTAAGATTGCAGATTTTGGAATAGTGGGTGATATCTTTGAAATTATCCCAGAATTTATAAAATTGTTGAGAATGAGAAAGCAATCTGATTTATGAAGTTTTGTTGTGTTTGAAAATACTTGCTCGAGTATCAATTCTGTGCACTATAGTGAAGTTATTCTGAGTTAAGACATCTAGAAGAATGGGGGTTTCTTCAATTTGATAAGTTGGAAGAACAACATAGTTGTAAACATTGTTAGCTTCCTTAATTAGATTAATGAGAGTATTTAATCCACTGCTAGGAAAATCTACATCAGTAAACATAATGAGTGGAATATTCTTGTGAAGGTATGTGATTAAATTGCCTCTCATAAAACGATTAGTAACTAATACTCCCGTTGAATCATTCTGTTGTCCAACAAAAGCTAAACTTCGAGATATTTCATCTCCTTCTCTCCAATTAACAATCTTTGAACCTTCTAAAGTAGCTACTAGAGAACTAACAAATATTAATGAAAAAACCATAAGAGTATATAGAATTTCAAAATTTCTTCTATTTAGATATTTCTTACTTTTAAATTTAAGTTTCTTAATAAGAATAACAGAATAGGAACTTATTGCTGGAATGAAACGTTCAATAATAATTGCTAAAATTATAGCAATGCTCAAATGAAAATATAGATAACCAGCATAAGCGAATCTAAATTCCTTATGTTGTGGAATGGAAAATATAAGGATTACAAAAAATGATGCAAAAATCATACCACCCAAGATTATAATTTTATCCAATTGTGTTTTTTTGTGTTTAATGAGTTTCCAGATATATTCGATGCATAAGAACACAAAGAAGAATATAGTGGTGCAAATTATTATTAAAATTGGTATAATTTTGAACAATAAATCGAAGTAAAAAGAGAAAGGTTCAGTTCCAAATATCTGAGAGCCCCCTTCTATTATGTTAAATAAGAACCAATTGACTGGAGATATTGTAAACTCCCCGTAATATAGAGAATCAGCGAATAAACCGATTAAAAAGGATAAACTCAGTCCAATTATGTGACTTACAATCACTTTTAATTTCTTATAGGGAAACTTAAAGATTAAAATTGCACCAAGTACAATTAAAAAATCGATTCTAATATAGATTATTAATCCCATAAACAGAGTGAGTAAAATAATTTTTAGATACCTCTTAAGCTCATCAATATCATTAATTTTTAGTGCTGACAAAAAAGGATGTTTTTCCTCTTTTTGAGATTGGTTTCTTTGAAGATTTTTTATTGTTTTCAGATATGATGCAAGAATAAAGAACATCCAAGGAATGAGAAAAATATTTGGAACAGATCTAAACGCCATGAAGAATAGAAAAGGAGAAAATGTTACTAAAATAGCAGAAATAAAAGAATAATTTTGTTTACCATTGGAGTATTGCTTCATGAATAAGTATGTAGAAGAAGTTATGAGAGATCCATTAATTCCCAAAATTATACGAATAAGAGGGATAGTAAAACGCCAATAGTTGAGATTTAGTATTTTACTAAAATACATTGGAATAACAAAAAGAACAGACAAGATAGGGGTTCTGCATTTTGCCAATTGTGGAATAAATGAATATGATGTTTGGAGCTCAGGACAGACATAGCAATAACCAAACACCATTTTGTGAGCTAACTCTATACTTTGACAAAGCTCTTCAGGAGTAATCATCCCCCAAGTATTAAGTGAGAAATAGATTTGGATACAAGCTGAAATTAAGGTTAAACCTAAGATTGCTAACAATTCTAGATTTTTAGTAATGAAAGTCACAAAAGATTTCTTCTTTTTCCCCTTGTATGACTCATCTCTCATTTGAAGTTCCTTTTTCATTATTATTCCTCAACCAATATCATTAGTTCATAAAGGAATAAATACAAGAAAAAATAGAGAACCTAATTATTATTAGTTTTGGGATAAATTTACAAAGATTTATATGTTGAGATAAGCTCTTGTTAAGCTCAACCACATTTTACAATATGTAAAAAGAAAAGAATAGAAAGGTGAAAAAATGATAAGTTTTAGAAACAAAACAATTATTGTGCTTTTTAGTACATTGTTTTTGAGTGTTGTTTTTACTAGCCCTCAAATTCAAGGACAAACCTATGAATATCTCCCAACTCTTATGCCAGGAGCTACTTATGAGTGGCAAGTAACTACTCTAGCAACTACAGGCTCTGTTAGTACATCATTCCTTGATTATGGTAATGAAACTCTAAAACAAGGAGATATATTCTCAGTAAAGATAATTGATGATATAAACAATGTAACTGGTGGAAATCCTAGTGAGCTACTTAATCCAGCTAATATCTGGGCTGAATTCTATTTAAACGGGAATTACAAAACAAATGATACAAGCGAAATTGGTTTAATTTGGCTTGGTTGGACAGGTTGGGTATTTTATCCTAGTTTATTACCTGTTTCGTACACTAATACAACAGGAAACTACAGCTATTTAGAAGTTTTACATGAAAATTTCGACAATACGAAATATGAAAATAAAGCTGAAACTAGTTATTATGGATTTTACGAATATTTATATTGGAAAGGAAAGCAATCCTCTTCAATATCAAAAGATACTTGGACGATTAAGATGCAACATCATTCTGAATATAGAGAAGAGGATTTTGTTGACCCTGAAAATTGGCAAAAGGAACAAACCAAAATAGACAGAACAATAGAAATGAGATTTAACATCGAAACTGGATTTTTAGTTTACTTATACTATTATGATAATTGGCATAATATCCTTGAAAGAGAAGGATCCTTAGATGATGATGTTGAAAATATTGAACTACTCATTGAAAGCACTCAACTTCCTACTGCTGCACCATTTAACTATGGTGGTGTTCTATTAGGAGTATTTGCAATTAGTCTTGCGCTTTATTACAGAAAGAAAAGGAAGTAATCCTTTTATTTTTTTATTTTTTATAGGATATTTTTTAATTATAATTTTACCTAAATTTATAAAATTATTGAGAACGAAATATATCAAGATTTACAGTTTTTTATATTCTTTTTCTCTTTGTGTAAACACTGTTCTTTTGAAGCTGATTCTATTTTTAGAAAAAATTTACAAAGATTTATATGTTTAGAAAAGCTCTTGTTTAGCTAAACCATATTTTTACAATATGTAAATTGAAAAGAATAGAAAGGTGAAAAAAATGATAAGTTTTAGAAATAAAATAATTATTGCACTTTTTAGTGTATTATTTTTGAGTGTTGTTTTTACTAGCCCTCAAATCCAAGGACAAACCTATGAATATCTCTCTACTCTAATGCCAGGAGCTACTTATGAATGGCAAGTAACAACTCTAACAACTACAGGTTCTGTTGGTACATCATTCCTTGTTTATGGAAATGAATCTCTGGAATCAGGAGATCTTTTTTCAGTGAAAATAATCGATGACGTAAATAACATAACAGGCGGAGATCCAAATGAATTACTTAATCCTGCCAATGTTTGGGCAGAATTTTACTTAAATGGGAACTACAAAACAAATGATACAAGTGAAATAGGAATACTTGATTTAGGCTGGACAATGTTTTCATACATTGATTTCTTGCAACCTACAATCTATACAAATTCAACTGGAAATTACAGTTATATAGAGGTTTTACACGAGAATTTTGCAAATGTCAAATATGATGAAAGAACAGAAGTCAAGTACCATGGATATTATGAAAATACATTTTTAAAATATAAACAAACTTCATCACTAAGCGCGAAAACCTGGACAATTAAATTGCAAATGCATGAAGAGTATCAAGAAGACGATTTTGTTGACCCAGAAAATTGGCAAAAGGAACAAACCACTACTGATCGAACAGTTGAAATACGCTTTAATGTTGATACAGGATTTGTTGTATATCTATCTTATGAGTATCTATGGCATAACATAAGACAAGTAGAGGGTTCTACTGATGATGATACAAATAGCATGAGTTTACTGATTGAAAGTACTCAACTTCCTACAGAAGCACCATTTAATTATGGTTATGCTTTGATAGGAATACTCACAATTTGTTTTGTTCTTTACGTACGGAGAAAAAGAAAATAATCCTCTTTTTTTATTTTTTTACATGCACAAATTCTTCATTTTTCTTTTTCTTATTATTATTCTTTGAACTGAATATTGGTAAAAGTATTCCAGAAATTGCAATAATTGCAAGACCAATCCATTCAAGTACTGTGGGACGTTCACTGAGAAAAATAACTGCTAGAATTGTAATCTGTACTAGCATAGTATTGTTAATTATCGAAATTTCTACAGCAGCAAGTTTTTGCATAGCATGGTTCCATAGAGTAAACGCAAAAGCTGTATTAACTACGCTCAACCATAAAATGTAACCTATTGATAGTAGAGAAAGTCTTGGAATATCCTCTATGCTTAATCCCACAATCAATAGAACGATGGATCCAACTAGCATACTTATTGATGTTACAATCAACGGATTGAATTCTTGTGATTTGTTTATTGAACGTCCCATGATAGCTGATAATGCATTAGCTAATACTCCAATTATCACAATAATTAATGCTAAAATCACCATAGAAGAAAAATCAAGACTGACTGACTTAAAGAAATATAAAAAAGCACCTAGAAGTGCAATTATAACTATGAAGATTTGGAGCTTTGAGGGTTTTTCTTTGATCAGAAAAATCGCTAGTATTAGAACAAGAATAGGTGTAAAACTCAACAACATACTTACTGTTATTGCTGGAAGAAAAAGCAAACCAAAGAATTGAGCACCTTGAGTTATAGTATAAAAAACAAGACCATACAGAACTAGTTTTAACCACCAGCGACGATTAATGGTTTTTAGTACCTTTCTTTGCTTGGAAGATATTAATACAGCTGAGAATAATATTAGAGAAGCTGTGATATACCTTAATCCTGCAAAAGTAATTGGTGGTATTTCTTCTAAACCAAATTTAATTATCGGCCAAGATGAAGACCATAATATAGTAACAAAAAATGCTTGGAAGATGGCAAATGGACGAGTTTGAATCATTTGACGAATACGACTAATGAACATTCCGTTTTTCATCTTAATGGACAATTAGAATAATAAGATATTAATTTTTATTCGTCATAAGACGGGTCCATATTAAAAACAAATAAAAATTGATCAGAGATGATGAAGAACCAGACCCCGGTTCTATTTTCCAAAATTTATAAAGAATCTATAGTCATTCCTTAATTTTTTTAACAATAAATGAGAAACATATATCATGCAAAGTAATTATGTGGCCAGACATAGTCTTCATAAAATTGGTGTGGGAGGTCTTTGTATTCAAGATGATAGTATTCTTTTTGTTAAACACAATTATGGTGTTAGTAAAGGTAAATGGACTCTTCCAGGAGGATATTTAGAGATGGGAGAAACACTCACAAAATCCATTGAAAGAGAGGTATTAGAAGAAACAGGTGTTAATACAAGGGCTAAGGAATTGATTGTATCTCGGTATATGGTAAACGAGAAAATAGGAAAAGGATTGGTTTCAGATCTATACATCGTGTTTAGTCTCGAATATATAGATGGAAAACCTAAAGCAGATATGGTAGAGATTGTTGATGCGCAATTTATTCCTTTTGTTGATTTAGATAAGCAGGATATTTCTGAATTAAGTAAGCATATTGTTAGTATGAATTTGGATAAATCTAAGTTTCACTTACTTCCTTATCAACCAAGTACTGAGATAAAAGATGCATTGAATATCAGAGAATATCAGTTATTCGGTTAATAATCTCAAACTTCCAATTTCTATCACTAGAATTTGTTTGATTCACTTTGACGAATTGATAGAAAATAGACAAAACAAGAATATTCTTTAAGCAAAGTTAGGATACTTTAAGTGAAAACAACCCAAACTCTATTTTTTTAAAAGATAAGTCTTTTATTCAAGTGTTTCATTCATTTATTCAATAATGCAAGAAGACATAGAAGCGGTTCTAGAAAGGCAAACGGTTCTGGGAAAGTTCTTAGATAGAATGAATTACAGGACTTTACGTTATATCTATACCCTAATGAATAATTTATTAAATTTTATAGATCGCTTTCTTAGTTCAAATGAAGATAGTCTTTATAATTTAAGAACATCGTTGCTTTCTTCAATGTCTTTACTTGCTAGAACATTCTACCAGAGTTCAATTGTGGATTATTTACGTTCTGGAGGGAGAATAGAGAAAGAGTTCAAAGAAGAGGTTGAAAGAGCTTTCTTAAAAGGAATGAACGAAAGAGAAGTGATTATACAGAGAATTGAGAATTTTATAGACAGATCAGTTGAGCTTCTCAGATTAAAGGAAGAAATCAACAACAAATGGCAAGATATTTACTATCGAACCTCTCCTGAAACTACAACTGAACAAAACATACGTCAAAATCTATCTATGGTTTTGGAAAAGCAAGATGAATATAGTAAACTACACAAATCCACTTTTTCGAAATTAGAAAGCTATCAAATTCAAAAAGATTTAATTGGACAGATTACAGATTTGTCTTTTCAAGCAATAGATTTAGCAGACAAAGCGCAAATGACATTACATGAATTGCTTGATCTTTGTATTAATCCCTTAGTTACTATTTTTGAAGATGAAACATCTAGTGCTGAAAAGATTCTATCCCAAATTCAATTAGGAGATAAAGATAAGGAAAATGGATTAAGTGAAGATGAAATTGGGAAGCTTTGTGATGTCCTTTCTTGGGGTTTAGACGACATTAATAATTATGATGAGCTTTCTAATTTAGGAAAAGAACTAAGAAATGAATTTGCTTCCTTGTTATCTGATTTTCTTGTCTATTTAGTGGATATTGATTTAGGAATTCAAGAACTTGAATCATTCATTCTAGAATCATCTGAAAAATAAGAACAACAAAAAAGAAGAGTTTTTATTGAAAACCAGTATTTCTAGTTTAATGAGCTACGATTTATTTCTAAGTAGAGATTACCTAATATTTTCATGTGCTCACTTTGTTATTGGAGAAAACTTCTTTGAACCTCTTCATGGTCATAATTATAAGATTCTTATAAACGTATATGGTGATCAAGGAAAAGATAATATGATTATTGATTTTAGGCTTATTAAGCGCATACTTGTCCCTATTGTAGATAGCTTAGATCATCACATAATAATTCCCGAAAAAAACAAATTTCTAGAACTAGTTGAACAAGGAGAACAACTTATCGTAAACATTCCTCACATTAACAAAGAGTATGAATTTCCTAAAACAGATATAGTTCTTCTTCCTATTGAAAACACGACTGTAGAAGAATTGAGTCATTATTTTGTTAATGTTCTTACTAATAATGAGGAATTGAAAAGGGAGAATATAGATCAAGTTACAGTTACAGTTTTCGAGTATGAAGGTCAAGGTGTGACATACGAACTCTTTCCTTGTAAAAACAATCAAAATCAATAAACAATTATTTCTTAGAGATTTTTTGTTCTGTATTAGCACACCAATTTATGATAGATTTTGCTATTAGGAATTTTTTCATTTTTCGTTTTTTCATTTCTTCGTTGAGTTGGTATTGTTTGGAATATTTACCAATCACAGGACCAAAATCAAAACCAGACAATATTATTTCTTCTACTTTCATCAATGTTGACAAGCAAACTGCTCTATCTCCATCTGTAAACCCATAGAAATTATAAGATCCAGGAAGAGGTTTTGTTTGAGTTGTTAATATGAAACTGTTTCCCCTTATGTTGCCTATATTATCCTTTATAGTTGAAATGTTGTCACCATGAACATGAATTAGAAGTATAGATCCAGCGTTTTGTGCTTCAAATTGATCATTTAAATCACCATCTAAATCAGTCACAATAACATGAGGAATAAAACCTTGTTCTAACAAAAAGGAAGTTGAGCCATCTGCAGATATCAAAATTGTATCTTTTTTATTAATTATAGAAAGAGATAGTTCAAATTGTTCTTCTAAGCTTTCACCAGGAGCAACGATAAGAGTCCGATTCCCTCTAGTTATAGTAGTTCTCAGTTCTTCAGAGGACATATTACTTTTCATGATTTCTAGAATTTCTCTTAGAGCTGATTCATCTTTTTCTGAACTAATATCCAGAAATTTACAGATATGTGGATACCAGAATTCTAACCAAATAGACAAAGAAAAATCCTTATTTTCAAATTCCTTAAAGGGAGAATCATTCGTATCATATATCATCTTCTATTTCCTCCATAGTTAATTCTCTTTGGCTTTGGAGTTTGGTTAACGCTGTTTCATACCTATTCTCAATATCCCTGAATCTAATAACTCCAACAACCTGCGTTCTTTTCTCTTTATCAACTACAGGCATGCATTCTATCCCATTTTCAGTAAGTCTATCAAAAGCCTGATTCAATGTTTCATCTGGAAAAGATATAATCACATCTTTAGTCATAACTTCATGGACATACGTTTTACCACTGGCAAAACCAGTTTGAAAATCAATAGCACTTATTATTCCTTGGAGTTGATCCTTTTTATCTACTACTATCAAAGCACTGGTTTTGTGCAAGTAAAGCAGAGAAAAACTATCTTGTAATGAAGCTTCTTCTTTGACAGTAGGATATTCCTCTTCCATAGCTTCTTTAACAGTGAGAGTCGTTAGAAGATCTGTATATTGGATTCTTCTTCTAAGAATAACTTCTTTACTCTCAATTTGACCACCATATAAGCTGAAATCCATTGAGATAATGAACGCCATTGCATTTGATAAAATAAAAGGAATAACTAAGTTCGGAAAACCCACCATCTCTAAAACCAAAATCATAGAAGCAATTGGAGTTTTAGTTGTAGCAGTATGCATAGCTGACATTGATACAACTATAACTGGAACAGCAATTGGTTCAATTGCAGGAACTATTTTTGCATATAAGGCACCAAGAGCTGCACCAGTAACCAAAGAAGGACCCATTACACCTGCACTATTACCAAAACCTACACACGTAGAAGTAACAAGTATTTTACCAATAAATAAAACTAGTAAAACACCTATTGTAATTGAACTAAAATCCGTTACCAAAGAATTAATGGAGAGGAAGCCCGTTCCTTCCAATGAAACTCCATCACCTAAGTAATTTTTATCCACAAAAAAAACTACTAAGGTTGTTAGTAACATTCCAAAAAAGGGTAGGAGAAAAGATTTCAGGTATTTTTCGATCCATTTTGCAAATAATTTGAATAGTATGGAGAAACCAATTCCAAAAAATCCTGCAAATATTCCAATGACAATAAAATGTAAAGAATTGAGAAAAGTCAAATCTAGGTTAATTGGTCCAAGGTCGAAATATGAAGGAGTTGAATGTAAAGCACGGAGTATAGCATCAGATATTAGCATGGATATTGCACTAGCTACAAGAGCTGGAAGAAAAACTGTTTCATCAAGATCTCTTTTATATGGCACTTCTGAAGCGAATACTGTTCCACCTAAGGGAGCTCTGAACACAGCTGCTGTACATGCTGCTGCACCAATAGTTATTGCATGCATTTCATCTTCTTTAGTCATTCCTAATTTATCGCCTATAACTGAAGAAGTTGTGCTTCCTAATGTTACTGCAGGACCTTCTCTTCCTGCAGGAGAGTTAACACCAAGTGTTAAAACACTTGTAAAAAATTTGGTTAGAATAACTCTGGGACGAATAGGTGTTGTTGTATTCTTGTGTTTCAATACAAAAGACATTCCTGCTCCTCGGACTTCTTGAAAACCGAAATAGAGAAATAGAGAGGTTATGCCTCCCACAAGTGGAAACCTTACATAAATTGGGATAACGTCTAACCACACTTGAAGATTAACAACTAAAGCTGTAAACAAAGACATTAAGACTCCGCTAACTGCTCCGATAAGAACTGCAAAAGGAAACCACTTTCTAGTATATTTCCAATATTTAGTTAATTGAATGGAAAAACGTTGTTTAAAGGTCATTTCTTTATCTGAGGAAGAGGTTTCTTTTTTATTCACATTATATCAATATCTTTTAGAATTTTAACTTTATTTGTTTTAAAATGGGAATAATAGATTTAGTTTTTGATAAAGAATTTAAGTTATTTTAAACAAAAATTGATAAGTATTTTAACAAATAGTCAAATATAAGAAGACATTGAAAGATTTATATTAAAAGAAGAATCAAAGCCGAATGATGGAATCTAAATGAAACATAGTAGATTAGTAAAAAAGAAAGTATCAATGGTGTTATATGGGTCTGTTATAGTAGCGATAATTCTATTCTCTCCGATATCCGTACATTCCCAAAATTTGAATGTAGTTGAAGATAGTTTATCAAACACAATACATCAATCTTTACAAGATGATTTTAGCAGAGAGATGATGTTTCCATATACTTACGATTATGTCACAGAACCTTATGTTCTTGATTTCGGGAAAGACATGATTCTGGAAACTGTAATAGTTGCAACTTCAGTATCTGGATCAAGCCGAGTCTATCTAGTTAGTAATGAACAAATTGTTAGTGGATGGCCTGTTGAATTACCAGTGGAGATGAATGATGTTGAGATTGTTGGTGAAATTGGTTTAAATGGAGGAATTGATCCTGCTATAGTTTTTAGCTGGGAGAATGCAACAGAAGAAAATACAGTTTTTACTTATTTCTTTGCTATCAAAGCTGATGGCACAATTGATCCAACTTATGGTTTTCAGCTTAATGGCTCATTTATTGATGATATTATATTTGAAGATATAAATAATGATAATGAAAAAGAATATGTTCTAATAAGAAACGATAGGTATGTTTTTCATTTAGATCAAAATGGAAACAATATAACAAATTGGCCAATTCATATAAGCGAATCAATTACTTTTAACAAACCTGTAGTGGAAGACATTTCAGGTGATGATGAAGGAGACATTATTGTAATCTCTGATAAAGGTCTGGTTTTTGCATGGCATCAAAATGGTACAATAATTAATGGTTTTCCTTTTAGAATGCCAATGAATGATTATAATCCTATAGAACACGGTGAGCAATTTAGAGATAAACCAATTATTGCAGATTTAAATGAGGATGGAAAAAAAGAGCTAGCTATTGCATCAACTCTAAATTATTTATATGTAGCGACTTTGGAACCGCCTAATAATCAAACGTGGGAAATCGAATTACCACAAAATTCCTATTATTTTGATGGTACTGCGTATGATATTAACAATGATGGTCGTAAAGAAATAGTGCATGTCTTAAATGCGGGAGTGCTAGCATTTAGATTAGAAGAAGATTTAGAACAAATATTCTTTTATCCAGGGGGTGGAGGGATATTTAGATCTCAAGCAATAGCTGATCTTGATAGGGATAACAGAGCTGAAATTGTTGTTTCTCCCTACTTAAACACCTACGCCGTAAATGATGATGGAAGTTTCCTCAAAGAGTTTCAGAGATATTCCACTGCTTACGATACATCTCCTCTAATCTATGATTTCGATAATGATAAAGAAATCGAAATTATACAATTAACTTTCAAAGGAGCGCTTTACATATTTGAAACGAACGACTATGGATTTGCACCATGGATTTATAGACTAGGTTCAACAACGAACTCTGTCAACAAAGATTCTGATAATGATGGTCTTTGGGATTTTGAAGAGGAGATTATTGGGACAGATGTAAACCTCAATGATACAGATGGGGATACTGCATTAGATGGATTAGAAGTTAATCAATATGCCTTAGATCCCTTAACTCCAGATATCGATTCAGATAGTGACTCTGACGGACTTTCTAATGTTGATGAAGTAGAAATACATGGTTCGGACCCTCTAGATCCAGACACTGACGGAGACACTTTAAATGATGGAGAAGAGGTTTCTGTTTATTTCACTAACCCTAATATGCAAGATTCTGATAACGATGGTTTACCAGATAATTATGAAGTTTTGTACAGTGTATTAGACCCAAATGATCCAACAGATGCAACAGAAGACCCTGATGAAGACAATCTTATTAACAGAGACGAAAGAAGCTGGGCTACTAATCCTGAAGATCCTGATAGCGACGACGATGGGCTTTTAGACGGCGATGAGGCTTTTAAGTACTTTACCGATCCGAACAATCCTCACGACGCAGAAACGGATCACGATGGTGATGGTCTTACCACTGTAGAAGAGGTTGACATCTACTTAACTGACCCTACGATGCCAGATAGCGATTCCGACGGTTATGATGATGGTGAGGAAGTAAGAAGAGGTTCAGATCCACTTGATCCAGATAGTATTCCAACTGGCAGGACATCTTTCACCCATTTGAGTATAGTATCTCTTTCTTTAGTTTTCATCTTAGGTATTTACAAGGTATTGAATAGAAGGAGAAAGAAGTAGGAGTAACATTCAATGAAATGCCCTTATTGTGGTTATACAAAGACTAAGAACACTGGAGAAAATTTTCGTTCTTATTCATGTCCAAGATGTGACTATCCCTTTCAAGCATCTCTTGGTGATGTGATTGTTAAAAAGACATTATCCATTCCTTTCTCTACATTTATTTACACACCCATAATATTCACAATAGATTATTTTATTGCAAAGTATTCTTTTCAAGGTGCTATTGTTGAGTTTGGCTTAGCTCTCTCTTTTCATCTCGTGATGAGTTCTTTAGTTCTTCTTTTCATTTTATTCATTACCACAGAACAAAAATCTCGAATATTCTTGTTCAAAAAACAAAGTGATAAGAGTTTTTTTGCTAAAGTTAATGAGTTTTCCCCCCTTCTAAAAATAGCTATTTTACTGATACTAATTGCTTTAATTACTCCTTTTGCTTTTCAGTAGTCTTTGGCTTATTGTAACATTGGTAGTTAACAAATAAAGAATCATTAAGTCCTTGAAAACAGAAAAACAAGAAAAGAAAAAAGAAAAAAAGAAAGGTATTTTATTTATTTCCTTTTGCGGTAGAATACTAAGAAAGCTGCTGCGCCTATTGCTGCTATTATACCAATTATTGGAATTGGTACTTCTATAGTAATAGTATATCCAGCTGCTGCTAACCATTCTTGTGCTGCTTCGAGATTATAGTCGTACTTAACAATATCATTGTAATAGTAGAATGAGTGATATGGATAAGTTACACTGTGAGCGATAACTGCTTCACCATCTAACATGACTTCATTAATCTCGTTTCTATCGATTGCGTAGTTCATTGCTTTACGAACGGCTACACCTTTAGTATATTCTTCTTTTCCAGGTTCAGTTAGGAAGACATAGTTATCTTCTCCACCAACGAATGGACGTTGTAGATTATAGAAGAAGAAGTCGTAAGATGCAGGCATAAGTGAGTATACTGTAAACCTTGGATCGGCTTGCATTTGCTTTCTCTCAGTTGGGAAGCTTGTTACACCAACAGTATCGAGTTTTCCTGCTTTGAATTCTGCGAGTTCTGCAGTAGAATCAGGAATAACACGCATATTGTATTGGTCAACCATTTGAGTCTTTCCACCAACACCATCAATTAATCCTACACCATGCCAGAATGGACTTGCTTGTAAGACTGTTACAGAGTGGGGTACATAATAATCTAACATGTATTGACCGGTACCAAATGAGGATGAACCGAAAAAGGTCCATGGAGCTTCAAGAGTAATATCATGAGTTACGTTGTCATACAATCCAGTAACTGTCCAACCACTTGGTGTGGTTTCAGTCCATGTTGTGTCTGTAGAATTCAAGAAGAATTCTGGAAGAATTTCTGAATAGACTATTTGTTCATAGTAGAATACATTCTGTTCAAGTTCAGGTGTATTGTGATCACCATCAATGTGAACATGGAATTTCATCTCATCAACAGGATCGACATAACAGTTTTCTAACCAATACCAATTGTAAGTTCTTGCACTTACTGTTGCCCAAGCACCATATGTAAATACAAAATCTTTTGCTGTCATTTGTTGATTTGTTCCGTCACTGTATTCACCTTTCATACCTACTTCCAAATCTCCTGTTGTAAGAGTGCTTAATGCTGGAGATGAAGCGTCTCTTCCAATCACATCATAAGATGGGTTGAAATAAACATCGTCTCTAACAGTGTATACGTAGTGGTTTGCGTCAATCATTTCCCAATCTACAATGAGACCATTCTTGATAGGAATCATTTCGGGATTGACTGATAATCCAGGCCTCAAATAGAGTCGGAATATGTTACTACTTGATGTATCTCTATTAAACAGTGGATTTAATGTGGTCCACATGGCGTCAGCTTCATTCCATTCATCAACAGTTACTTGTCCATCGTGTAATCCATCAAAATCCATGTAAGGATTAGATGCATACCAGCCCCAATCATAGTCATAACCGAGTGTGTTTGACCACATAGCTCTGTAAGATCTACGAGTGAACAATGGGCAAATTGGAACGATCTTATCCATTGTAAGTTGCTGCCATTCATAATAGAGTTGTTGTTGTTCAGCTAGATCAGTTACTGTTGTAGCTTCTAACTGCATGTTTTCACTTTGGTTTTGATAAGGCATAACCTTTTCTAAACCAAATAGGTTCAATGTACCATCTTCTGAATAAGCAGATCTAAAGTCTGGAGAAATTGCTCCACCAGATATTCCTACTATTCCACAGTCATAATCGTGTGATAATGTTAATTCACCCACGAATACTGACCATTCTTCAAGTTTGACTTCAAGTTCAATACCTATATCTCTAAGATATTGTGCAATGAACAAACCATAGTCTCCTCTTACAGGATTCCCGGAATTTGTTTTGAAAACCAAGTTCGCAATAGGTTCCTGTACGGCATTAATTGTTTGTGCGTTATAAGCGCTCATTATTGCAAAGCTAGCAATAATAAAAAGAGCTATAAATGCTTTTTTCTTCATTTAAGATCACCTTTTATATTATCTTTTACGACGCATTAAGTATAATGCGGTTACTAGCCCGAGCATTGAGACACTTATAAATATGCCGAAGGAAATTCCTGTTGCGGCTACGGGGCCTACTTGTATTCTGAATACTGCTGTGTCCATCGCATGTGTGGGTATTGTCATCCATTCTAAAGGCCAACCATAATAGTCTGCTAAATACATTGCAAAACCATCACCTATTGGTCCTATCAGTACAAAGAATACAACATTCAAACCTTCATATAGTGAGAATTCTGTTTCTGCTGGATCTACGGCATAGTTATTAACTACCCAGTAATATGCTGATGGTCCCATGTGTGCAGGATCCAACCAAGTTGGTTCTCCTGTAATTGGACTTGTTGGAAAGTCAATAATACCTGTTACTCCTTGTGAATCATAGGTCATACCTGTATCACTCATTGATGAGTTCCATATTGCTTTTACTGAAACAGTTTCTGGTGCTGCTGCTGTACCAATATCCATACTTTGGTATACATCACCTGTTTGAGCTACAGCTATTGGACGTGGGGTGCAGTTATCCCAATCATTTACTAAGTTATATCCAGTTACTGGAACGTCTAAGGCTGCTACAGCTTCTTGTTCAACTGTGACTGTGTTATATGGTGCATAAAATGGGAACAATGTCTCAGGAACATCATCCCTTGTTTCACCAACATAGAATAGTTTGCTGTCATGTGCATATTCATAATCCCAGGAGGTGTGATTTGCATCAGAAACTAGCTCTGCTGCAAGTATAGTTAGATAGTGCCATCCAACTTCCAAAGGAATGTTCTTTACTTTGTATAGGTCTTGAAGTGTTCCTTCATTTTCTGCTAATTCTACATTACTTCCACCAAGGCTTATATCATCTAGCATTACATTGTACCATCCACTGAAACGGGTTTCATTGAATAGATAGCCAACTTCAGTAACATTATTTTCAGCTGTATAATACCAATCAGTACATCCATCTCCACCATTATAAAATGCAGGTGTAGGATAAGCGTACCATGAGTTAATACATATATCATAGAAGAAAGCAAATCTTAGTAAGTCACCCTGACCGAGTACCATACTAGTATCTACAAACCTTTTATCGAACTCGACATAGACTTCTCCCACATCTCTGTAGGTAGAGGGAGCCCATTCAAGTGTTATATCAACCATTTTTTTTGCAGGTTCAGCGTTATTTAATGCAACAACGCCAAACATTGATACCACAAAAAGGAAGATTAAAATTAGTCCTTTTTTATTCATTATTTTTTCACCTTTGCTTACATAAAGTAAGCATGTCAGTTTATTGATATGTAATATAAAAACATTATGTAGTAAATATTAGCTTTATATAATATAGAGGAGGTTTAATTATAAATAAATCTAAATTCAAAGCCTAATAATATTATTATACATTCTGCAGTTTTGAGAAGCAATCTTCTGGTATTTGAAAATCGTTAAACACATGAATTCTCAATCTACAATAACTTCATAAAATTAAAAAGATTTATTCTATCTCGCTGAGCATTCTTTTAACGTTTTTAATATCTTTATTGATTTCATCTACTCTATTTTCTAAATTTTCAACTAGTTTAAGTATTTCAACAATGTTCTCTGACTTACTTTCATAATTTGTTATAATTTCTTGCAAAGGTTTGGTTTTTTGGTGTTGAGCATCAACGGCCATTTTCTCTTCTTTGGGGATATCACCCACAATGAGTCTCCTACTCATATGCTCAAATAATTCGTTGATATTTTCTCCTGTTAAAGCTGAGGTTTCATAGATTTTTGCAGGAAAATTGAAAGATTCTTGGAATTTTTTAGCTATTTCCTCCATATCCTCTGTATGAACTTCTCTATCGTCTACTAAATCTATTTTATTACCAATAAGATACAACTCTTGAAGTGAGTTTTTTGCATAGTTAGTCGCTTCTTCAGCCCATTTTAAACTGTTCTTTAATGTTTGAGGATTTGTTACATCAAAGACAACAAGAGCGCATTTACAACCATGATAGAAAGAAGACCGCATACCATGGAAGATTGTTTGTCCTGCTAAATCCCAAATAGTTAGTAGAACTAGTTCTCCCTCAATATTCACTTTTTGAGCTGCAAAATCTGCCCCTAAGGTTTTCAAATAATCAGCTCTGAATGATTTTCCCATGTATTTTCTTCGAATCGAAGTTTTTCCCACTTCAGGATCACCAATAAGAACTATTTTATAAGCTCTTTTAGGTTCAATTGACATAATTCTTTCCCTATCTTATGTTTTTGTTAATCAATTTAATTCTTTTGCCAAATACATTTAAGGAA
>JAEOTE010000120.1 GCA_016839945.1 Candidatus Heimdallarchaeota archaeon
CTGAATGCATGAAAATCATTTCTCTTCTATTCGAGTGAGGAAAAATGGGATTATCGTTTTCATATGCATAATAACCTGATGCCCCCTGAAGTGGAGTTATAACTATTGTCACATGTGGGTCACCATCTACATCTCCCTCTATACCCATGGGATCACCTGCAAATTCTACGGCTTTAGGGTAAACAGTAGAGTCAAATTCATCTCTATAAAATTCACAGATATTAATCCATTCAACAATTCCATCTTGTTCGATTGTTTCATTATCAACATAGAAATAACCCCAAGTACCTACTGCAAGAAGTGTAGTATTAATTTGATAGTGGGATTGCTCTTCATAGTTAATTGTCCAGAAGGTTTCTTGATCACCAAATTCTTCATCATTTGCAACAAGATCAAGTGAAGTCCTAATTTTTTTATTAGATTCAAAATGGTTTATTTTTGTATCTAGTGAATTTAATGTGCTATCGAGTTGACATTTTGACTCTATAGTTGCCTGGTTACTGCAAAGAACTACTAATAAAAAGCAAATAAATAGAGGTAATCTCTTCAATTTAATCTTTTAAATAGTTCTTTATACATTAATAAATGTTAAGGGAATCTAATGGAAATTTAGAATGCTGTAGTTTTCAATTTCTTCTTCTTTTTATCTGTTCAATATTAGCATGAATCAGTCTTCGCATATTAGGAGAAATAGCTATAATATCTACATCAAAAACAAGAAATGGTACCCCATGTTCTAAGTAAATTGGTTTCAATATTGCCTGTGAAATTTTATAAGGTAAACAATTTATTGGTCCAGTAAGTATTAATGAATCGAAATTTGCTTGTTCTAATGTTTCTAAACCTTTTCCTATAGTAGGGATTGCTTCTCCAAATATCAAAGGACTTATCCATTCCTTTGCTTTTCTGAATATTTCTTTCAAATTATTAGGACCTGCAAACAATAATCCTGTTTTTGAGAATAGCTTTCTTTGTTTTTTCTCAATTCTTTGCATGTATAGAACAGCTATTTTACTCAAAATCAAAATTCTTGAGGATTCGTTCCATAAAGTAGCTATAGCTCTAATTATTGTTGAAGTTTTATTTGGATCTTTCTTCCATTCTTTAGTTACTAGATATCCACCTTCATAAAAAATGCTATATAAATTAAGCTCAAACATATCAGTTGATTTTACAATGATGTTATGCTTACTGTAGATTTCTTTTAGCTCTCTAAGGAAGAAAGGACTAAAACGAACAAAGAAATCTCCACTTATTATCACTCTTGGATAATCTATTGGAGATCCTTTCCTTGGTATTTTTACTATTTTATCTACCAACTTGTCAATATTTTTATTTAACTGCCTTTTAGTATTTGAGTTCGTCAGAAACTCTGACCAATAAGCCTGTAAAAGATCTAAACTTCCTTCTTCTCCAACAACACGAAGTGCACTTTCAGTTTCTAAGACTAAATCTGCAGTTATGATAACTTTTGGTGCATAACGAAGAACACTTAGGAGATTCATGCCTAAGAATTTTGTTAGAAAATCGAATCTATATAAAAACACGTTCTCAATTTTATTAGCTTCTAAAAATTGATTTATGTAATCGAAATAACTGTAAACTGCGCAAGGAGCACCTCCTCGTATCATGAAAAATCCTATCACTTCTCCAGGTTTTCTGTTTTCCACTAGTGATAAAATATGTCCAATAACTATGGGTAAAGGTATACATTCCTTACCTGAAGTATATCGTAAACCTTTGACAGGATATTCTAATTTGATATCTTGTGATTGTCCAACATTGTATCCAAAAATATCAAATGTTCTTAGCACTATATCTGAGTGGTATTTCGAATAGCTAATGAAGTTAAGTTTCACTCTGGGATCCTTAATATCAAGTTTATTACCATCTGATGTGAATACAACTGTTTTTCCTTCTCTTCGTTTTACTTGAGAAACCTGAAATGGTTTCTTTTCTATTTTCTTTTTGCTAGCTTTATAATTATTTATTATTTCAAGAAAAGCTTCAAGTCGAGTTTGAGTTCCAGCATCAGCTTGATGTGCATCAAGTTCTAATATGAGATAGGGTTCCGAACTCATCTCTGTTTTGACATAATTTTGAAAGAAAGCATCAGTTGTACAACTGAAGCTGTTGATATATAATAAGAACAAGTTATCATTATTTTTTGCTAATTCTATAGCGATTTTAACATAGTTACCAAAATACCAAGGTAAGTCAGCTTCTACTTGTTTATCTAAGAAATCAAAAGGAATAACAGACACTCCCATACTTGCTAATTTCTTAGGTATTAGTTGAGATGTTTCTGGTGGAAAAGCATTATAGCTTCTTCCTAATAACAATATCCCAATCTCATTTGATTCTTCTAATTCCTCTAGTTTTTCCTTTCCCAATTGAACGAATTTTTCTTCTACTTGTTTCTGTTCAATTACTGCTTTTTCATATGCTCTTGCCGCTTTGTTTCTCGACTGTTTTAATTCCTTAACAGCCATCTCAACCATTGATTTATTTTGTCTATAGCCTTCTTCAAAATCAAGTATGGGATTCAAAAATCTTGTTTTTCTAAAACTTGTTGAAATAAAATAAGGACTAGCCTGTGTTATTGGACAGAAAGTTGAATCTCTCCATTTTTTACCTTTTGTTAATGTGTGAACATGTGGTAGGAATATTACTGATATATCCTTCTTTATCAAATCTAGAACAGCTCCATGCAAAATTTGCACAGGATAACAAAAAGGTGCGTTTGTAAAAAGTTCTTTATCATCATCTATATCTGAGAGAATAACTTCATACCCCAGCTCTTCGAAGAATGTTGAGAACAAGGGATACAAACTGTGTGTAATCAAAGCTCTTGGAATCCCTATTTTTTCCTTGCCTTCTACATCTTTTGTTTTACTTTCAGTCTCGCTTCCAAAAATAAGATCGTTTCTTATTTCAACTAAATTATCTTTTTCCTCAATTTTCTCCGAACCTTTCCACTGATGTTCATATCTAGTGCATTGACCACCAAATGGAAAACTTCTTCCACCTACTTCATATCTTTCTATCTGACAAAAGTTCTTACAAGCTTTGCATGTAAAACTACCAAGATGTTTTAATTCTTCTTTAACAAGTGTCTCTAAAGTAGTTTTTTCTGGCATTCCTTTTATTTCATGCTGTTCGTATTTTGTTTTTGTAATAAGTCCTATACCAAATGCACCGATTAGTTCTGGATGAGGTGGGATAATAATTTGTTTTCCTGTTTTTTGAGCAAAGGAATATGCAACGGAGTTATTTTTAGCTACTCCTCCTTGGAAGAAAACTTTCTTGCCTACTGATCTTGGACCTTTGACTTTAGTTAGATAATTTTCAGCAATTGAATAAACCAATCCACCAACAACATTTTCTCTCCCATATCCCTCTAAGAGAGCAGTTCTTATATCAGAGTTTATGAACGCTGCACAATCAGCTTTTAACCTAACTGGATCTTTTGCTTCCATAGCTATATCAGAGATGTCAAAGACAACAATCCCCAAATCACCTTTCGCACTTTCTTCAAGGAAGGAACCAGTTCCAGCTGAACATGATGCATTCATCGCATAATCAATTGGAACTCCATTTTGAAGATAGGCATATTTTGAGTCCTGGCCACCTATCTCAAAGATTGTATCTACATCTGGATCATAATAGACTGCTCCTTGAGAATGAGCAGATATTTCATTGAAAACTGAACTTGTTCCTAAATAAGCTCCAACAAGTGCTCTTCCAGATCCTGTTACACCAACTAAATTGATTTTGAGGTTACCTACTTGTGAAATAATTTCTCTAATACATTTTCTAGATGCTTCCACGGGATTACCAGAAGTTCTACCATAGTATGAAGCAATGATCGATAAATCAGTGGGATCTATTATAACAGCTTTTGTAGTAGTTGAACCAACATCAACTCCTAATAAAAATGGAGATTCTTTGTCAAAATTCTTCTTGTAATCTGTTGGTTCGATAATTGTTACTTGATCACTAAATTGTTTTAAAGATGGAAGAGTATCAAAACTTTTTATCCCTCTCAAATCTATTTCTGTATGAATGGGGGAATCTTTTACTAGAAGAGCTGTTCCATAAGCTTCGAATACAGAGCTTACATCCTTGACTACAACTTCAGCTTCCCCTAAATATTCTCGTAATAATTTAACAAAAGCATCATTAAGAGATACACCTCCAACAAGGAGTATACGTTTAACATCTGCTCTTGACTGAACTATAAGGCCCATCACTTTGCTTACCATACTAGCAAGAACAGAAGCTAGGATATCATCGATAGATGCTTCACCTCGATTTAATTTATGGGTTATATCTGATTTGCAATGAACTGAACAGCGTGA
>JAEOTE010000010.1 GCA_016839945.1 Candidatus Heimdallarchaeota archaeon
GTATTTATGGATAGAAGCATTGGATGAAATAGCTCTTCTAGCTCCTGAAATAATCATTCCAGGTCACGGCGAAATTACAAACCTAATGCGATTAAGGGAACAGAAACAACATATGATAAATTGCATAGGTTGGATGGAACATTTTCTAGAAGATGGAGGAACTCTTGAAGAGCTTGAAACAAGAAATGATTACCCTCATAAAGAAGAGGTACCCGGAATTGAATTTATTGTTAAAATTTCTAAGGAAAGACTTTATTCTGAAGTAAAGAAAAAGAAGGAAGAAGAGGATTAGAAGGAGCCAATTTAGAATATAGCAAAGAAGGTTTTTTCTTATACCTTCTTATATTGTCTCCCTTACTGAAAAATGGGTTTTTAGAATACAGTCTAGACCTTACTAGAAGATACCTAGATTTTATTTTCCTAGGAAAAGCAATTTCAGAAAACCAGGTAATCTACGAATTGGAAACATAAACGCTGATCGTTTTATGTATTCCTTATGTTCTTCTCCACTGCGAGCTATTAATTCTCTATCTTCCCTTAGGCCTATTACGACACAGGGAATAATCTGAAATGTAGCTGCAACAAGAGCTATCCAAGTATTACTCACAAAACCCATTGCAAGACCACCCGAGAATAAAGCGAGATGTAGAGGATGCCTGATAAACGAATATATTTTGCCTCTGACTATTCCTGTTTCTTCTGGAAAGACAGTAAAAAGATCCATACCATGAGTCATCATTGAAAATCCTGATTTCTCTATTTGAATTGAAGTAGATACAAATAGAAATACACAGAACACTATAAGTATAACTTGAGCCCAGATTGGAAGTATTTTTGAGCCTTTGATGAAAGCAGGATGGAAGAAACAAGCATACCAAGCGACTAAATAAGGTAAGATAAACACATATAGGAATCTCTGATATGCAAGATCTTGATATTTCTTCCTATATATTAATGCATAACTGAAATGTATAAGTCCAATTATGCAAACAATCACGCACATAATTGCTTGAGATAAAAGAGGTCCCCACCATTCAACCTTATTTACAAAATAGAAGAACAATACTGAGATTGCTATTAAACTAATCACATATAAGATAGTTAGAAAAACATATTGCCATTTTCTTAACAATGGAACTTTTTCGAGGAAGAGTTTGAAATCATCTGCATTCATGGTTTACATCTTCTATAACAAACTAAAGGTTTCATTTTGTTTTAATTTGGTTCTTTTTACTATATAACACTGAGCAAGAATTATAAGTTTTAGGTGATTGTTAGTAAAGAATATTAATGTTTTAGAATGTTGCCACTTCATGAATAATGCAGAAGTAAATAGAGTAGCTGAAGAATATCTTATCAAGATAGGAAAGTTATACGATTTTAATCATGATGTTCTCTCTTATGTAGGTGGAATAGAAAATCATGTTTATTCTTTTTCTAAAGAGAATCAAGAGTACTTTGTTCGTATTGGTGATAGCAAACATATGACCTTCGAACTTGTAGAATCAGAGATTGATTGGGTAGTTTATCTCACAGAAAATGATGTACCAGCAGTTAGACCCATACAATCTACAAATGGGAGATATATCGAAAAAGTGGAAAAAGATGGAGGACATCTCAATGTAGTGGTTTTTGAGAAAGCTAGAGGAAAACATCTAGACCATAGAAATCCACAGGATTGGTCAGATGAAACCATTATAGATTTTGGAAAAATAACTGGTAAGATGCATACCCTTGCAAAGAACTATCAAACAAAGACTTCGAAGCGTTATGAGTTTCAACCCTCTCTAGACATAAAAAACATGCTAAAGAACGAAGATGATGAAATAGTGGAAATTATAGTAAAAATTTTTCATGAAGCTGAGAGTTTACCCAAAGACAAAAATGGATATGGTTTGGTTCACGGTGATCTACATACAGGAAATTTCTTTGTTGAAAATAATAGAATATCTGCTATTCTAGACTTTGATAGAACTTGCTATAAGTGGTTCATTTCAGAAGTTGCCGTAGCACTATTCTATCCTCTATATGCTACTCATTTAAGTAAAGATAAGGAAAAACAAATAGAATTTATCAAACGTTTTATACCCTTATTCATGGAAGGGTACAATACAGAAAATACATTAGACTCTTTTTGGATGGAGAAGATTGATCTCTTCGTCAAAGTCAGGCATGCCATTTTATACATGTATCTCCCCCCACAATTGAATCACCTAAAAGAAGAAAGTGGACAAAGATTAAGGGAAGATAATTACCTTGATATTCAAGAAACATTGAAAACCGTTTGAAATTGATGAAAAAACTGAGATCACATAACATGGCCCAGACCTCTTTTTTGTTCTCTCTTTTCTCTTCTAAAACTTTTTATTCAACTCATTCTTTGTAATGAGTCGTACATTTGAGGTTTAATAATGAAGTTATTAGAACCATTTGTTTTGAACAAAATCAAGTTGAAAAACCGCATCATCATGCCCAGCATGGATACTAATTTTGGGGATGAAGAAGGAAACGTTCCTGATAAGTCAATAGAATATTATGAACTAAGGGCGAAGGGAGGAGCGGGTTTAATCATAGTTGAAGCAGCTTATTTTAACAAAGTGGGTGCTGGAACAACAACAATGCTTAGTATTGACAGCAATAAGAGAATCAAAAAATTCAAGGAAATAGTCAATGTGATTAAGAAACATGGATCACGTTGTTTAGTCCAAATCTATCATGCTGGTGCTCAAGCATCTTCATTTATGATTGGTCTTCAAGCTGTTGCTCCTTCCGCTGTACCTTTTGAAATGTCAGGAGAAACTCCTATACCACTAACAAAAAATCAGATTTCTAAATTTGTTAAAGAATATGGGGATGCTTGTCTAAGGGCAAAGAAGGCAGGTTTCGATGGTGTTGAAATTCATGCTGGTCATGGTTACTTGCTCAACCAATTCTTTTCTTTAAGAACAAACAAAAGAAAAGACGAATATGGAGGACAATCTTTTGAGAATAGAACAAGAATAGCAATAGATGTTATCAGAGAAGTAAGAAAAAGATGTGGTAATGACTTTATTTTAGGAGTTAGAATCAATGGTAGCGATTATATTAAAGATGGCTTAGAAATTGATGACATTATTCAAATCTCCAAGATACTTGAAAATGAAGGTATTGATCTTATAAATGTTACAGGGGGGGTTTTTGATAGTCCTAGATTTCCAGTTGTTCCATACATGAATTATCCTCGAGGTTGTTTTGTAGAAGATGCTCAACGAATTAAAGAAGCGCTTAAAAAAACTCCTGTTGCAGTTGTTGGAAGGATAAATACTCCAGATGTTGCAGAAGAGATTCTACAAAATAATAAAGCAGACCTTATAGCTATAGGTAGAGCGTTATTAGCAGATCCGGAATTTCCAAACAAAATAAAAGAAGGGAGAATTGAATCAATTAGAACTTGTATTGGTTGTAATACTTGTTTAAATCAAATTATGACTGAGCAACCAGTGCTTTGTTCCATTAATCCCAATCTTCTAGATTCAGAAGAAAGTATTCAGAAATCAGAAACTCCAATAAGCGTTCTAGTGGCAGGTAGTGGGCCTGCGGGATTAGAATTTGCTCGTATTGCTAAATTGCGAGGTCATGATGTGAAAATAGTTGAAAAGGATTCAACGATCGGGGGATCATTGAACCTAGCAAAAATAGCTCCAATGAAAAAAGAAGTAGAGAATTTGATCAATTATTATCAATACATCATAGAAAAACTAGGAATAAAAATTGAATTTAATACTTCTCTTTCCAAAGAAGTTATAGATGAATTTAATCCCAATTCCGTTGTTCTAGCAACGGGAATCAAGCCAAAAACACCGGATATAATAGGAATTAAAGAAGTTAAATTCTATAACTACGTAGATGTTCTAAAAGGGAACATCCCAAAAGGACAAAGAATTGTCGTATTAGGAGGAGACATGATTGGAATCGAAATTGCTGAATTTCTATCATGTGCAAATAAAGAGATCGTTGTAGTTAGTGAAAAGAAAAGGTTGGGTACTGATCTTTATTCACTTGTAGCTAGAGAAGTAGTGCAAACAATTGAGGAAGACGATAAAATAGAAATAGTGCTCGAAACAGAAGTTAAGGAAATCAAGGAAAATAAGCTAATTGTTCTTCAAAATAATCAAGAAGCAAGTATTGTTTTCGATGATATTGTTACTACTTCTGTCGAACCTTCAATTGATTTAGAAAACGTTGTTAAGGATAATGTTGAGAAATCTTTCAAAATTGGTGATTGTAAGGAAGTACATCCAAGAAAAATCTTGGATTCAATTAGCGAAGGTTATGAATTAGGTTTGATTATAGAAACACCTGAAGCCGATCTGTTATATTCTGACATTCTAGAACTAAAAGAAGGGGATTTAAAATCATTAATTAAAATGAAAATGAAGAGACGTACATTCACTAATGATGACATTCCTGAATATCTAGAAATGATGGTTCAAATATGTAATGAAAATGAGAAAATACGAAAGAAGAATAAGAAAACTCAGCTCTTATTTCAGATACAAATAGGTGATGATAAAAATTATTACATAAAAATTGAGAATGGTCATTTCTCTGCTGGTGAAAGCAAAGTGGAAAATCCTAATGTTACAGTCTGCATGGATGAATCTATTGCTAGTGGCATCTTTATGGGAACAATAAACGCAGCTTCAGCTTATATGGCAAAGGAATTGAAATTTGAGGGATCGATGATGCAAGGAATAAAATTTAGAACTTTAACCGATGCAGTAATCAAAGAATTAGAAAATACATAATAAACCACTATAATATTAAAAAACTTAATATGATGTGTTTTAGAATGGAACTGTAATTAAACTATAGAAGGTTCAGCTAGATGCCTACAGTTTTCAAATATGATAAAGGTATTAGATTCTATAATACAACAAATGATGTAAGGTTTATAGCAGATCCTACCACAACAAAAGCTGCTCAAGATTGTAATGCTGCTTTTATAACTCATGCTCATACAGACCATTCTATAGCTTTTCCAAATGTTAACATTAAGGTTTACTCTACGAAAATTGCGAGTTATTTGTATGAAAAACTCACTTCAAGAGAAGTCAAAAACACACATTTTGCAGAATTTAATAAGAAGATTAATATAGAAAATATTGACGTTAAATTTCTACCAGCAGGACACCTACTAGGTGCTGCACAAATAATGTTCTATTTCGATGATTTGAACATATTATATACCGGAGATTTAAGTACAGACGAAATGTTAACGGTGCCAAAAGCTTCTATCCCTGAAGAACAAACAGATATTCTACTTATTGAGTCAACTTACGGATTGGAGGAATTTGTTTTTGATTCTAGGGAAAAAATCAAAACATCAATTTTGAAGTGGGTGGTCGAAAGTCTTCAGAAAAATTGTATACCAGTTATCAATATTGGACACTTAGGACCAGCTCAAGAAATAATCTCATATCTAAACGAAATGCTATCCGTAGACATTTATTGTGACCTTAGAACAAGTGAAATTAACAAAGTATACGAAAATGAAGGTATAAAATTAAACTGGACTAGCTTTGATTCACTGAATGATTCGGATTTTAAATCCGAAAAAGGTGTTGTTCTTTTACCTCGAGCAACTAAGGAGCTACCACTTTTTCTTAATAATAAAAAAACATCTAGAGCCATGATTACTGGACAAGCTATAAGATTTCACTATTCTAGTTTTGAACAAGCGTTTCCTTTCTCTATGCATTCAAATTGCAGAGAATTATTAGAATTTATTAAGAAAGTAAATCCAAAGAAAGTTTATACTCTCTACGCTTATGATTCAAAATTTGCAGAAATTATTGAGAAAAAGTTGAAAATAAAAGCACAAAAATTGAAAGCGTTTACGAAACCTACTGAAATAGATAAAAAGAAGAAAACACTTGATGAATTTAAAGAATTTAAAAAATGAAATTAGAGTAAGTATTCGTCCTCTTTTTCTTTTTCTGTTGCTTTTTCAACAACACGAATAGATTCACCAGAAATAGTCACTGGTATTTGAAGATCCATAGCAAGTAATTCAACTGTTACTTCCTCTTTGCCGACGTTTATATCTAAAATCCTTGCTCTAGAACCTTTGAAAGGACCATTAACGACCTCAACTATATCATTAATATCCACACCTTCAATAACTGGTCTTGGAACTAGAAAGTGGTCTAATTCGTTTATTGGGATTTCTTCTGCTCTAGATGCCCTGGGTCGTTTTCTTACATGTCTCATTCCTTCAACCAAGAGTTCAACATCATCAATTGATTTAGCCTCTACGAAAATATACCCTTTCAAGCCACCAGGAACTAAAACTGAAAAAATTTGAAGTTTAGGTCGGTTTTCTGCTCTACGTGCAAGTTGTTCACTAAGAGTGTGTTCCTGACCTATTGTAGTTCTAAGAGCATAAATTGCCATTCCTATCACTTTATCCTTGTTGTATTGCACCTATTATTGCGTTAAATAAAAGACTTAGAACATATCCTATAACACCGATAACAACTACACCTATTGCACTCATTTTAGTAGTAATAGAGAGTTCTCTTCGTGTAGGCAATTTTGTGTGTCTTAGTAATCGTTTACTGCTTTGAAGGAAATTTCTAGTCTTTACAACGATTTTACTCATTTGGTTTTCCTCTGAAGTTAAATTGTTATGTTACTTTTATTTATTCTGGTGATTAACATCGCTTGAATTACACATCGTCTTTAGTTAGAAGGTCGTCATATTTACCTTCATCTATTTCTTTTTGCACATCTCTTGGATCTTTTTCTTCACAAGTTACTCCCATTGTGACCATTGTTCCAAGTATCTCTTTACACCCTGATTTCAACTTTGAAGCAGCTAAATCAATCATTTTGGAATTGGTAATTTCAATCAATTGTTGGAAACTAATATTACCAACAATTTCAGTATTTGGAGTGCTAGAACCTTTTGAAATCCCTGCAGCTTTAAGAACTAATGCAGATGCAGGGGGAATACCAATATCAAGTTCAAAGGTTCGAGTTGTTTTATTAACTGTAACTACAACAGGAACCTTCATTCCTTGATAAGCGCTTGTTTTCTTATTTATTTCATCAACTATTTTTTTAATATTCACTCCAAGTGGCCCTAGAGCTGGACCCATTGCGCCGCTTGATGATGCGTTTCCACCATCTACAAGTAAATCTACGGTAACTATTTCCGCACTCATGGATTATTCCTCATATATATGTTGTTCAAATCAGAAACAAAAGAAACGCTACTTAAAGGTAACGATTTTTAACTAAAGGTTTTGCTAGTCGAGAATTTTGCTTGACTTCTTTGAAATCAAAATGTTTATAATAAAACTTCAAGTTCAGAAAACGTAAGAACTGGAGTTATAACTATGTCATCAAATAAACCAATGGATATACTTAACGATTCTCGCGAAAAAAGAGTATTAATTCGATTAAGAGGAAAAAGACGAATGAGAGGAATTCTCAAAAATTACGACCCTCATCTAAATCTTACATTAGAAGACGCAGAAGAAATAGGTGAAGAAGGAAGTAATAAACTTGGAGATATAATTGTTCGTGGAGATAATGTTATAATGATTAGTCCACCCCCCCCACAAGAAAAATAAGAAGTGATAACTATGACAAAAGGTACACCATCATTTGGAAAACGTAACAAAAAAGCACCTCATATTATTTGTAGAAGATGTGGGAACCGTTCTTTTCACAGACGTCACAAAATGTGTGCGTCTTGTGGTTTTGGAAAAACTACAAAGATAAGAAACTATGCGTGGCATAGACACTAATCTTATTGTGGTTGATTTTTGTAGGGCCGATAGATCAGCCTGGAAGATCGCTTCCTTGGCATGGAAGAGGCCGCGAGTTCGAATCTCGCTCGGTCCACCATTTTGTTTTTTATACGAAAATTTTGGTAATTTTTCTCTATTTTTTAGTGTGTTCAGTACATCGTTTAGACGCTTCCAATTTCAGCCTTAAATAAGTTTATATATTGTAATTGTGGTTTTAGAGGTATGGAAAAGTCTTATGACGAGAACTTAGCTAAACTCATGTCAGAAGCCCGAGATTTGTTTAAAAGTGAAAATTTTGCAGACTCTGCTAGAAAGTATCTAGAAGCAGCAAAAAATCAAGAAGCTACTAGAGGAATGGCACAAGCAGAGGATTTGTATCATGAAGCAATTAAGAATTTTATTCGAGCTTCAGAAGAAAACAAAGAGAAGAAACAATTTCGCATGAGTGCCCAAAATCTTTTTTATGTGGTGCAAGTTTTTCGAAAACTTGGAGCTGATGAAGACTGGAAAGCTGCTACTCAAGCAGTAGTTGATGATCTGCTTAATGCAGCACAAGAATATCTGATGTGGAATGAGTACGATAGAGGAATCATACTTGTATCAACAGCTTGCTTTTTCCTGTTTTCAATTGAAGATTTTGGAACAGCAGAACAGCTTTATGGTCAATATATTGATCAAATAAAAGATGATCCTGGTTTTACAAGAGCTCAACAAATACTTTATGCAGCAGGACATGCCATTAAAGCAGTCAAAGATTTGGACACTACATCTCTTCTCAATTCACAACAATTAGTTGGTAGTCATTTAAAGCCAGGATTAGGACAAATTGTTGGTGATTTATTCTTCCCTGCAATAGATAATGCAATGGACACAGTAGTTAGGATGTTTCGTTCTAAAATTAAACTTCCTAAAATTGTACCAGAGTTTAAGATATCCAGAGATTTGGTTCTCAATGAAGCAACTGTTTTAACTATTTTTGTTGAAAATGAAGGCCAAGGTGATGCTTTCAACCTTTCTTTTAGATTGAATGTTCCTGAAAATATGGAAGTTCTTGAAGGTAGTAGAGAATTTACTATAGATCAGCTGCAAGCACAAAAAACATCTGAACATAAATTAGTTATAAGATGTATGTCGTCAACAGGAGATATTGAACTTGAACTCAGTGCAAATGTCACTTTCTATGATCAACTTCAAACAAAACAAACTATGATGATAGGTCCTTACGATCTCATATTTAGAGCTAAAAGTTTGTCTAAAGAACTAGAAGTTGAACTTGCATCATTAGCAGAAAAGAATTCCGAATACAAAAAACAGATGGAAGAAACAAACGTAATCCCAAATGAAGCAAGCAAGATGATGCTTGACTTTGTATCAAGTATAATAAAAGATTCAGAGAACTTAGTTGAAAATGAAGAATTTGAAACCATCCATGCAAACATTAGAAGTGTAAAAAATGTTCATGAAATGGTTGAAAAAATAACTAGTGAAGAATTTCTTGAACCAATTTTGGAAGCGCGTAAAAGGGAATTTGATGCCAAAATTGAAGAAGCAAAAATAGAATGGAACGAACAAGTTGAAGAAATAAAAGAGAATCTCAGGAAATCCTTCGAAGAAGAAAAGATTGTATTAAGAGAAGAATTCAACGAAGATCAGAAGGAGCTTCTAGCAAAGATTGATGAAGACCATAAAAAAGAGATTGATCTTTTAGGAGAAGAATATAACAATCGACTAGAACAAGCTCTAGAAGAACAAAATAAGAATTTTGAAGATCAAAAGAAGAAACTATTGGAAGAGCAAGAAGAAGTATTAAGAGCGGAATTCCAAAGACTGTTATCTGAATCACAAGATAAGAAAAGACGATAATTCTATCTTTTATTTTTCTTTTACTTTATTTTTAGCATTTGTTTTTCAGTATCTATTTGAATTGTATCACCAGTTTTGATAATAGTAGTAACATCTTCTTCAAATTGGTCAACAAGAGTGATTTCAGCTAAAATTGCACCGGCGATTACTATCGTTTCTGCCTTGTTTGTAACTAAAGCTAGTGGAGATGCTTGATTCTTCTTTAAACCATAAATAACGTAGGATCCAACAGTAGACCCTCTCCCCCCAGGAAAAACAAATATCTTATTAGCTATTGTTTTGCCATACAAAGGATTTTTTGAATCAAGCACTATCCCTGATTGAGGATCGATTTCTCCAAAAAATGAAATTGGGTTAGGTGACACTATTGCTTCTCCTTCAACCTTACCATCAACTATTGATCTAAATTTCATTTTTTTCATTTTATTACTCGCTCCATTATCTTCTCTAATTGTAACAATTTAACTTTGATATGTTCGTCGCGAGACAAGTAAAATGCTGCTTTTGCTGAATTTGTCATAATGTTCGAAAAATTGTTTCTAACTACAGGTGATACAACCATACAAGTATCTGCAAATATCTTTATACCTCTGCTTTCAAGATTCTCTATTGTATTTGATGCATCTTTACTTTGTATTACTTTGTTAGATGAGAATACCCAAAATTCAACATCTTCCTTTAATGATTGATTCTTTAAATATGACTCAATTAATACTAACTCACTTAAACTTGTATGAGGGCATCCCACTGTCACAAGATCTACTTCTCCTTCAGTAGAATCGTATAACTCATAAATCTCTTGTTTTTCATTTTCAGTAAAAATAATGTGTTCTTCAACATCTTTCTGATTAATTGTTTTTGCATCTGGAGTTACGTTTTGAATGTGAAAATGAGCAACACTCCCTACAGAAGCCATTGCAGAAGCCATCATCTTAGTTTTATCTAGAGTCACATTCTTAATGTTTGAGAAAAATGGTATAAGTCCATGAAATTTCTCGCCAAACCAGTAACCCAAAGCAGAAAAATCAGAAGGGTGAATAATTTGAGCTTCAACATCTATTAATACATCTGGTAACCTATTTTCTTTTTTATGCAAACCATAATATGCAGTTAAGCCAGTAATAGCTGCTGCTAAAGATGAGGGTGCTCCTTCTCTATTTGTTCTAGCACCAAAAAAACCATTTGCCATTATTACTGCTGAAGATTCACTCCAGGCTAAATGTTCTCCATAAGAAGGTTGATGTCCAATTAAATAAGGAGTACATGAAAGAGTTGTTTCAATCCCCATTTTTTCATAAGTTTGAATTATTTCAAACTGTTTTTTCGCGAATTTTTCATCTATCTTCATAGCTTTCCATTTATTTCTATCCATTCCTGCTGGATTTAACCAACTTGGAACACTAACTTTAACTTCGTCCTTTAGAAGCAAATCAAAAAAAGAAAAAATAGAGTCACCAACTGTAAAGTACGAAACTCCTGCTATTTGAGCACTTTTTATTGGTATAAGTTTTTCCGCTTTATTTACCTCACCTATCTTTACAATTAATTGCATCAACTTGGCTATAGCATCACCTTTTTCTCCATCTAGCATCTTTTCTTGATGTTTTGTGAGGTATATCTTTACCACCTTTGATATTTGATTTACTAAAGTCAAGTACTATTGTTTTTCTTAGTTTTATAAATACAGTTATTTCTTAATAGGCACATATCACATTTTGGTTTATTTTTTAAACAAGAATTTTTAGCATGTTTGACTAAGAGTGCATGAAATTCCTTATACAGTTGTATATCTTTAGGAAGATTATTCATAAATACTCTTTGGAGTTCTGAATAATTTCTGCCAGAATAAATTCCAATCCTTCTCATTATTCTAAATGTATATGAATCAATAACAAAATGGGGTTTCTCGAATAAATACAACAAAATAGAATCAGCTGTCTCTAACCCTATACCGTTTACTGCTAACAAATCCTCTCTACTTGGATCGGAATTGATTGAAAGTAATTTAATAAGATTCTTTAATCTTTGAGCCTTTACTTTATAATATCCACTAGATTTGATTAATTGTTCTAATTCTCCAATGGATATTTTTTCCAAGCATGTCAAAGATAAACAATTTGCATCCTTCAGTTTAGTAAGAGCTTTTTCAACATTACTCCAATTAGTCTGTTGTGTTAATACAGCCCCTACAGCGATTTCTAGACCTTCTCCTGGCCACCACTCTTGTGATCCGTAAAAACTTAATAATTTATCGAAAATTTGTCTAAGTAACTCTTCCATTTTACTGTATTCGATTTTGTTTGAAATTTTTTAATACTTTTGTGGTTGATTTTATATTTCTCCTACAAAAACTTAAACTTTAAATCTTATATAACATAGAAATAAATGATTGAATTTGAACTCTGATGAATTTGATTCTGAACTAGTTTCAATCAATTGCCCAATTTGTAAAAGTAAAAATACTAAAGTAACTCAAAAAATCTTAGACCTTCCTCATTTTTCTGAATTATGGTTGTTTAATATAGTGTGCTCTGATTGCCACTTTAAGCACAATGATTTTCTAAATTTATCAGTTAAAGAGCCAGTTAGATATGTCTATCATGCAGAAAACAAGGACGATTATGAAACTAAAATTGTTAGAGCTGCAAATGGCACTATTATGTTTCCACAAATCGGTGCTATGATTGAACCAGGTCCTAACGCAGAGGGGTTCATAAATAACATCGAAGGGATACTTCGAGACATTCGAAGTAAAGCATTGCATTTATTGAAGGACGCAACTGATGAGCAAGAAGTATCAAGAATTAGAGAATATTGTGATTTATTAGATGAATACATTGAGAATAACCTACCTATTGACATAATAATAGAAGATCCTTTTGGAAATTCATCAATAATACCAAATGATTCTGCAAAACTTGAAACTCACGAATTAACGCAAGAAGAAGCAGAGAAATTAAAAACCAGTTTCATTGTTTTTGAAGATGTGAAGAAATAGGTTTTAGAAGATGTAGATTAGACTACTCTTCAAGTGTTATTTTCACATCTAGAGCTGATACACCTTCGTTTTCTTCATAAACAAAGAAGGGATTTACATCAAGCTCCTTTATTTCAGGAAAATCAGAAACAAGCAACGATATTTTAAGTAATGTGTCTATAATTGCATCAATATCTGATGGGGATTCTCCTCTTACTCCTTTTAGCAATGTAAATATCTTTGTTTGTTCAAGCATTTTGATTGCTTCTAATTTGGTTAAAGGAGCAAGACCAAATGCTACATCTTGAAAGAAATTTGTATACACTCCTCCCATCCCAACCATAACTAAAGAACCAAATTGTGGATCTTTCAATGAACCAACAATTAATTCTCGACCTGTCTTTTCCATCTTTTGGATGTCTACTGCTAATATCTTTGATTCAGGATGATGTTTTTTTGCATTCTCTATTATCTCTATATATGTTTGAATGGCTTCTTCTTTGTTTTTTATATTTAATTTTACTCCCCCAATATCTGTTTTATGAACTATATCTGGGCTAGTAATTTTCATAACTACAGGAAATCCTATTTCCTCTGCAAACATTCCTGCATCCTCAGCTGACATAGCTAGCTTGGTTGGTGGAGTTTGAATTCCATATGCTTTAGCAACTTCAATTGCCTCTGTTCCTAGAAGATTTGTTCTTTCTTCAGATTTTACTTTACTAAAAATCTCTCTTACTCTCGCTTTATCTCTATCTAGGTCAACAATTTCTTCAATAGAAGGTCTTTCTTTTATAACAGCATATTCAACTAAAGCTGCCATTGCTTTAACTCCTCTTTCAGGATGAGGATAACATGGTATTCGATTTTTCTTCAAATGGTAAATACTTGGACCTAGGATTTCTCCTCCAATGAAAATGCTAACAATAGGTTTGTTTGGATATTTGTTTCTAATTTCAACAATTTTGTCAGCTGTTTCTTGACCTTCTGTCATAGCTTGAGGAGTAAGTATAACAATTGCCCCATCAATTCCTTCATCTTTTAAGGCTAATTCTAGAATTCGACTATAGTCTTCTGCTTGAGCGGTTCCTAGAGCATCTATTGGATTATTAAAATTCGCTGCTGGAGGTAAAAATTCTTTCAATTTTTCCTTAAATTCAGATGATATGGATGCAAGTTCAAGACCATTTCTTTCGGCTTCATCTGTTGCTAAAATACCTGGACCACCAGCGTTGGTTATTATTGCAATTCTATTAGATTTAGGAATAGGCATGTAGCTGAATGCAAAAGCCATATCAAATAATTCTTGTGCGTTATCTGCTCTAATAACACCACACTTCTCAAAAGCAACATCATAGGTTGTGTCAGCTCCAGTCATACTGCCTGTGTGAGAAGATGCTGCTTTTGAGCCAGCCTCTGATCTACCAGATTTAATTACAACTACAGGTTTTTTACGAGTAACTTTATTACAGACTTCAATAAACTTAGATCCTCTATTTATACTTTCTAGATATGCCAATATTGCGAGAGTTTGCTCATCATCAGCTAAAGCTTCAATAAAATCTGATTCATCAAGATCTGCTTTGTTTCCAAGAGAAACAAAACTTGAATATCCAATGCCCTCAGCTCTACTCCAATCCAATATACCTGTTAAAAGAGCTCCACTTTGACTTAGAAAAGCAACTTCACCTTTTATGGGAGAGCGTTCTGCAAAGCTCGCATTAATGGGGGCTGAAGTATCTATAACACCCAAAATATTTGGTCCAACAATTCTAAGTCCATATTTTTTAGCAATCTCAACAATCTGGTGCTCAAGTTTTGCGCCATCACTTCCTGTCTCCTTGAAACCAGCTGTTATTATTGCTGCGTATTTTACACCTTTCTGCCCTAATTCTTCAATTAAAGAGGGCATAAAACGTGCAGGAATACACACTACTGCTAAATCTATTGTGTCAGAAATTTCACTGATGTTGGCATAAACCTTTACACCTTCTATTTCACCATATTCAGCTGCTTTTGGATTTATTGCATATAGTCTACCTTTAAACCCACAGTCAACCATGTTTCTTAAAGCAGCATAACCTACCTTCTTTTTATCAGGACTAGCTCCAATTATAGCAACACTATCTGGGTGAAACAGTTTATCGAGTTTTTTTAATGCCAGAATTGCCACCTAATTTGAGCGGTGTGAGAATTAATTTAAGTTTGTCGTTTGAAAGACTAAATGCTTCTTGATCTCCTTGAATACTATTCCCAAGCTAAATTCTCATCAGTTTTACCATTTGACTTAGAAAGAAAATTTTCTTCAAACAATTGCTGGCTTGCAAGTATCTGAGATACAACAGCAAAAAGGTCTAATCCGTCCTCATAAATAGCGATTTTTTTATCAACCAAATCATGTGGAAGTGATTCGATTTCACCATGAGGAAAAGCACCGAAGATTAATAATGGATTTGTCGCTTCATAAATTAGTTTTGAATAGTTAGAAGAAGAAAGCTGTTCACCTTTCACACTAAATTCTATTACTAAATCGTGTTCTAGACGTAATTTTTGGATTAAATCGGGTAAAGACGATTCTGCTAAAGTCATAAGTGGTTCTGATGTTGTAGGTGGTACTTGTTTATCTTTGAGTAATTGCAAAATTAATCCATTAAAGCGATCGACATTCTTAGGTAATCTAATATCTGGATTAAGGGATATTATTTTGTCATTGATTGTATGAATCATTACATTTAGTCTATGTTCTCTTGCTAATATAGAACCAAAACAAGATAATAATGTAAAATGAACTATATCAGGCCTACCTCTTTTGTCTTTATTTGGTAAACTTTCTATTAGATGTCCATGTTGACTTGTATCAAGCATAATATCTTCTGGTGATTTCTTTATTTTCGAGAAATATTGTCTAACTTTCATGTCCTTTAACAATTCTTCAGGAAATGATTCGAGTGATGCTTCAACAATTAAAATAGTTAGAAATTTAGCCATTAGTAACCAAGTATAACTGTTTACGAAGTGACTTTTCAATCTTACTGAAGTTTTGTACAAAATTCCAAAATATAGACAAACCAAAATCGCTAAAAGGATTCATTCTGAACAGAAAACAATGCAAAGGTGCTATTTAGTAGAGTATGAAACTCTTGAATACAGAAAGTCCCTCAAATTACAAAATCAAATAAGAGAACAAAAAGAAAACAATAGAGACTTTGATGATTTTCTGTTAGTCCTACAGCACAATCCAATTTTCACTATTGGTAAAAAGGGAACAAGAGAAGATATAATTGCACCTACTGATTTACTACAAAAAGAAGGGATAGATGTTTTAGAGGTTAAAAGAGGAGGAGAGGTAACTTACCATGGACCTGGACAGTTAGTTGTTTATTTACATTTGAATCTTACAAGAGCAGGAATAAGTGTAGAAGAATTTGTTTGGAAAATGGAAGAAACACTTATTGAATTGTTAGAACTATATGGAATAGAAGGGTGGAGAATGGAAGGTTACCCTGGAGTTTGGGTTAACTATCAAAAAAGAAAATGGAAGATTGCTGCTATTGGTGCAAGGGCATCAAAAATGATTACATCCCATGGATTGGCTCTAAATGTAAACACAAATATGGATCATTTCAAATTAATAGTTCCTTGTGGTATAACTGAATATGAACCAATTTCGATAAAACGAATCTTAGGAAAAACGATAGACATAAAGAAACTATATGAGAACTTTGAGAGAATCTATGAAAAAGTTTTCAAAATGAGTCTAGAAAGGATTTCAAGTAAAGAATTAGAAGAGAGGATAGGAGAAAATGCCTAGTATCAAAAAACCAGAATGGTTAAGAATAGGAAGGATGGATAGAGAAAAAATCCAAGAAGTTCAACAGCTTCTTCGTAAATTCAATTTACATACTGTATGTGAAGAATCAATGTGTCCAAACATTGGTAAATGTTTTGAGAAAAAAACCGCAACATTCCTTATAATGGGAGACATTTGCACAAGAAAATGTAAATTTTGTGATATAAAATTTGGAAAACCTGAACCTTTAGATTCTCATGAACCCGACCATTTAGTTAAAGCTGCAAAAGAATTAGGATTAAAACATGTAGTAATCACATCGGTTACAAGAGACGATCTTCCTGATGGAGGAGCTGCTCATTTTGCTAAAATTACAGAAAAGTTGCGAGAATATGATGAAAATTTAATTATAGAACTCTTAATACCAGATTTAAAGGGGAAGGAATCAGATATAAGAAAGGTTGTTGAATCTAAACCAGATATAATTAACCACAACGTCGAAGTAGTACCCAGGCTGTTTAGAAAAGTCACACCTCAAGCCAATTACGATAGATCATTAAAACTATTAAAGATGGTTAAAGAGATGGATCCTGCAATATACACGAAATCTGGGTTGATGGTTGGCTTAGGTGAAACAAAGGATGAAGTTATTGAATTGATGAAGGATTTAAGGGAAGTTGAATGTGATATTTTAACTGTTGGACAATATCTTAAACCTCCAAGTTCTGATTTAGAAATTGAAGAATTCGTTCATCCAAGTATATTCAAAGAATATGAAGAAAGAGCATATGAAATGGGTTTCCAATTTGTTGCTTCAGCTCCGTTTGTAAGAAGTTCATTTAACGCAGAAGAAGCAGATTTCTTGCTAGAGAATTAGAAATAGTAGATAGTTAGTATATTATAATAGGAAGAACTTGGTGGGGCATGCAAGATTCGAACTTGCGACCATCCGGTTTCTCCAAATGATTTTGGGGATTTTCAATCATGATATGAGCCGGACGCTCTAACCAGGCTGAGCTAATGCCCCTTGGTCTATATGTTTTCCCTTTAATCTTTTCTTAAATCTTTCTTTTCATTCTTAACAAAAATTGGTCTAACCACAATTCTTTATTATAGATGAGTATAGCTTATTTAATTGTTATATGGTGATTTAATTGGATACTAATTTCCTTAAAATTGTAGAAGATATTCAAACTTTACGCATTCAAGGTGCCACTAATATTGCTGTTGAAGGAGTCAAGGCTTTTGCTTTATTAGCTGAACGACTTGATACTGGATCTTTAGAACCTTTTTTTGATGAATTAGAAAAAGCAAGATATGCTTTGGCAACAGCTAGGGCAACTGAACCTGCTTTAAGAAATGGACTACGATATATTATATATAATCTTCATGAAAATGCTTCTACAGTTAAAGAAGCAAAAGAGATTGTTAATTCACTTTCAAATGAATATATCCAATTACTTAAAGAATCAAAGAAGAAAGTTATCTCATATGGTGCTCATCGTATTAAAGATGGTAGCACTATAATGACACATTGTCATTCTTCTCTATCTACTGGAATAATCCTTGAAGCTCATCGACAAGGCAAAGAAATTCAAGTTTTTTGTACTGAAACTCGACCCTTATACCAAGGACGAATAACTGCTAAAGAGTTAGTTGATGCAGGGATTACAACCACACAAGTTGTTGACAGCGCTATGCGATGGGTAATAAACAGTTATAATGTAGATATAATTATAACTGGAGCAGATGCTATAACCAGCCAAGGAACGGTTATAAATAAAATTGGAACTAGACTACTAGCTCTAGCAGCTAAAGAAATGGATGTCCCATTTTATTCTGCTATCAATCTTCTAAAGTATGACCCAGAAACAAGCATTGGAAAGTTATCAGAAATAGAGATGAGAGCTGCATCAGAAATATGGGATAAAGCACCTGATGGATTGAATTTTCTAAATCCTGCATTTGAAACAGTATCCCATGATTTAATTGATGGTATCATTTCAGAATCAGGAGTTTTTTCACCATCCATTGTATATTTAATCATAAAGGAAAATTATCCGTTTATGATAATTAGTGAAGAAATGAAATAAATAATCAGAATTATTACGAAAAGTGAAAAATTATGACAGAACGATATAAAGAATTGCTTGTTGCTCGATATTATGTAGAGCACGTCAAAAGCGTAGATGTTGCTGCAGAAGAAATCTGTGATGAAGAATCTGTAGGAACATGGACTGATTTAAGAACAACTGAGGGAAGACCTCATGTTGCTAAACTTCGTGCAGAAGTATTAGATAAGAAAGTCTTTGCTGATCATGAAGGATATCAGAGTGGAGAGGTTACTATAGGTTTCCAAACAGAAACTTTTGACATGGAAGCTGGAATAACAAGTATATTATCCATGTTAGCTGGAAATCTATTTGGTTTAGGAGCTTTGAGAAACATCAGATGGCTTGATGTTGATTTTCCAAGAAGTATTGCTGAATACTTTCCAGGTCCAAAATTTGGTGTAGAAGGAGTTAGAAAAATAATTGGTACTGATAAAGGGGAGTTTCCAAATCGTCCTCATGTAGGTACAATTGTAAAGCCTAAGATGGGGTTGACTGCTAAGGAATGGGCAGAAGTTTCTTATGATGCGGCTTCAGGGGGTGTTGATTTCATTAAAGATGATGAAAATTTAAGTAACCAACCATTTTGTCCGATAGATGAAAGAACAGTCAACGTTTTGGAAAAACTTGATTTAGTTAAAGAAGAGACAGGAAGAAATGTAATTCACGCCGTTAATGTAACAGCTACTCATGATGTTATGTGGAGACGAATCGAAGAAGCTCTAGATAATGGAGCTAAGTGTTTGATGATTGATGCGGTACTAACTGGTTATCAAGAACTTGCACAAATGGCAAGAGATCCTAGTGTTAAGGTGCCTATTCATGTTCATCGAACAATGCACGCTGCATTTACTCGAAATCCCTTGCATGGTATTTCTATGCTTCCCATTGCAAAGATAGTTCGTATGACTGGCGGAGATCAATTACACATTGGGTCATATGGTCAAGGTAAAATGGATACTGATTTAGACCTTGAGCTTAAACTGAAAGATGCTTTGCTCAATAACATGTACGAATTCAAAACAGTATTTCCAGTAGCTTCTGGGGGACTTTATCCTGCCAAAATTCCTAATTTAGTGAAATATGGAGGGAATAATATTGTCCTGCAAGCTGGTGGTGGAATTCATGGTCATCCTGATGGAACCCGCAAAGGAGCAATGGCTATGCGTCAAGCTCTAGATGCAACTCTAAAAGGCATATCTCTTGATGAATATGCAAAGGAACACATAGAACTTGCTAAAGCTCTTGAGAAGTGGGGAAAATAAGAATACACTAATTCCCTCTTTTCAATTTATTTTTTAGATAAACTTTATGAATGAGAAATTAGAATAATTGAAATTATGCCAGAAAACTATATTGAAGTTAATGATTTAAACATGTTTTATATTGAAAAAGGGAAGGGTCTCCCATTAATCCTTCTTCATGGAGGAATAACAACAGCTGAAGCTAATTGGTCAAAACAAATTGAATTTTTCTCTAACCATTTCAGAGTTATAGCACTTGATAGCAGAGGTCATGGGAGAACAGACAATCCAACAGGAGAATTCAGTTATAAGCTGATGGCGGATGATATAGTGGCTCTAATTCAAGCTTTGAATCTGGAAAAACCTTTTGTTTGCGGTTGGAGTGATGGTGGTCAAATAGCATTAGAAATCGGTATAAACTACCCAGACTCATCAAAAGCTTTAGTTTTAGGAGGAGTTTTGAACGAAATCACTGAACACTACACTTCAGGTATGAAACACTGGGGTATAGAAGGACCAGGGAAAGTCGATTTTGATAAAAGTAGAGAGGCAAGTCCACAATTTATAGATGCACTGTCAGATATGCATTCACCAGTATATGGTCCAGAATACTGGAAAAAACTTCTTCAGGATATTTCAAAAATGTGGTGGGATCCATTGCAATTTCCTGAGAAAAGAATTGAACAAATTGGTGTACCCACTTTAGTGATTGCTGGTGATAGAGATTCAATTATTTCTATTGAAGAGTGTGTGAAAATGTACAAATTAATTCCAAATGCGGAACTTGCAATTATTCCAAATGCGGATCACGATGTCTATGAGACAAAACCAGAATTGTTTAATGATACAGTACTGGAATTCTTGACGAGACATAAGGAATAGGGAGGTTTCAAATAATATATTCTATTACTGGAGAATCCATTTTTAGGAGTCTAAAATATACACTTAATTGCCCTCTATGGTGAATACTGTGTTCTATCATTTCTAGAATAATTTCTTCCTTTGTCGCAGGTCTGTTAAAATCTTTTACCACAACTTGGAGAATATCTGGGGAAAGTTTTTCCAAGTAAGTTTCAGTCGTTCTTACAACAGATTCATACAACTTTTTAATTTTTTGAGCTGAAAAATATTTTTCCAAAGAATAAGGTTGAGGTTCCCATATATCTTCTGCACATCCTCTCAGGTAAAAATGAATGGATCTTATCATATGGAGAACTATCTCTCCTAAGGGACGACTTCCGCTTATTGGTTCTTGCAATATTATCGTGTCGTCAAGCTTTTCAATAAACAAGCTCGTTTCATTCAGATGACGTAAAATAGATTTTTTTAATGTACTTACATTCATCATTAATCACATTTCACTAAGCTTGTTTCTATTTCTAAATCTTTTTTGTCAAACAACTTTAGCTCTGAAACAGAAAGATTAAAAATAAAAGCTTAAACAATGAATTGTAGTTATATGCGCTAATAGTCTAGTGGCTATGACTTCAGCCTTCCAAGCTGAAAACCCGGGTTCAATTCCCGGTTGGCGCACCAAATATCAATTGTAAGCTCGTGTAGTCTAGTTGGTAGGACTCAGCCCTGCCACGGCTGGAACCCGGGTTCGAATCCCGGCGCGTGCACCATAATTCTCTATTTAGTTTTCATTTCATAATTTTTAATGTAATTTTCAAGTATTATTTACGTATTATTTCTAAAATATCTTTTTCCAGTTACTCTCATAATATAAAGTTTCAAGTGTGCTTATTATATGTTAGTGCTCTCCTAAGTCTAATTTACAAATGGCATTACTTCAACTTTCAAAAAATAGTTTAAACATAAAAACTTTCACAGTGTAATACTGACGAGTCTTCTAGGTCATATTTGTTTTGTTATTTTATTTCACAATTGCATCATTGATAGAGTATGGATGATCATTTTATCATTAATATTCCTAATGAGGAAGATGAAAA
>JAEOTE010000002.1 GCA_016839945.1 Candidatus Heimdallarchaeota archaeon
CCCATTAAAATAAATCCAAGAACTTGAGGAACTTGTATTTTTTTAAGAAGATAAGCGCCGACGAATCCTACCACTAATATACTTCCTAATTCCAATATGATTAGTCCGACTTCTGCAGTTGCCATTTACTGTTCTTTGTAATTTTTCTGGTTATATAATTCTTTGCTTATTCATATAATTAAAAAACTATACAATTATTTAATTGCGAAACAATTTTTTATAATATTCTCTATTTATTTTTCTCTTATTATTTCCCATAAACTTGATTATAATTCTCTCAAGAAAATTAAATTTCTTTAAATCCTTCAAGTACCCCTTTGATATAGCTTCTTTTACTAACTCTTCTCCTTTTTCTGTTCTAGTAATAATCAAATTTCTTGAAATACTTGAACCACCTATAGATATGTCTGAATGAATTCCTGTATAGTCTGGACAAATAGAACTACAATTAGGTTTTTTTCTGGTTCTTAAAATCTGCTTAGAAGAGAAATCATATTCTCTTCCATCCTCTGATTTGTAAATGTATCTCTCTTCATGTTGCGGATTTATTCTCCACAGCTTCTTTCTTCTTTCTCTGTGAATTTCTAAGTCATTTGGGTTAGTTTCTATTTTCTTTTTCTTAAGAAAAACCTCTACATCTTCTCTTGTAGGTAAACCACTACCACAGAGTAGAGTAATAACATACTTGATTTTTTTGACTAAATCTTCAGTCTCTTTTTGATTTCTTAGTTTCTCTATAACATAAGCTTGACATGGGAGAGTAGTAATTATACATGAGTTAATCTTCTCATCTTGTGATATTTCTTTTAGAATTTCCAATGACATAGTAGGAAGATATTTACTACCACCTGACTTTAGTAATCGGTCGTAAGAATTGGTTGAAACAGCTGTAGGAAACTGTTTATTCTCAATAAACTCTGTAGCAATAATTTTGTCAACCTCTTTCTCTTTCAATGTACAAGATAGAATAGCTAAAGTTGCCCCTCCAACCATAGCATGATCTCGAATATCTTTCTTGGTTGTTTTGCAATTGTATAGATTATTGAAAAAACCAAAAGGTATAGATTTAAATTTCGAAAAATATTGATTTATTTTTTTATTTGATTCTTTTTGAAATAATTTTGTTTGATATCTTTCTTTCTGATTTTGAGAGCAAATCACCAAACAATCTCCACATTTGGTGCACAAATCATTTACTACAATTTGTGTATCATGATATTCTATAGCATCTACAGGACACACTAGAATACAAGCGCCACAGAAGCTACACAATCGATTCTCATAGATTTTCTGAATGCTGTTTTCTTGTTTCTCAAATTCATGTAAAGCAAATTGGATAAGCTCTTTTGTCATTGTAAACCCTATCTTTATTGCGGAGTATATATAGGATTTTTTCATAGTATATTAAAATATAGCTTGATTGTTCTCAAGGTGTTTCTATGCGTAAGCAACTTAAGCTTCCAAGAATGTTGGTAATAAATTCTTGTAGTAAGATGAAATCAATTTCAAGATTAAACCAACCTACTTGTGAAGAATTAGTAACAGAGGAACTAAGAGAAGAAGCAAAAAAAAATTCACAAAAGAACTGAAATATGCAAGAGATTTGTATATTGGAGAGCAAGCTAGATTGGTTAGTAAAGCTGTAGATCTTCTGCGAAAGAAAATAAAAGTAGATTATTATTTTATATCTGCAGGTTTTGGTTTAGTCAAAGAATTTGAACTCCTTCCCCCTTATGATTGTTCTTTTCAAAATAAAACAAATGAAGAACGATCTAAATTATATCAAGATCTAGCTATAGAAGAGAGTTTACATAATTCTTTGCATGAGAAGTATGATTTGATTTATTTAGCTCTTAGTAAAGACTATTTGGACTCGCTAGGTGATCTTTCAATTCTTTCAGATTTTGGAGAAGAAATAATACTCTTTCAAAATTATGGTAAAGACTTTCAGAGAAACTTCTTCTTCTTTGATCAAAATAATCTCATCAAAAATAATTACTCTCAGTATGTCTTTCAAGAAAAAATAGGTGGTTATTTAAGATTAAAAGGAAGTATTCTACTTAATTTTGCACTTGATAAAGTCAACAATTCATGTTCCATTAAAGAGGTTTCATTCATAGAGTGGTGGAAAAAGAAAAAAAATGAAATCAAAAAGTTAAAAGAAAATAGAAGGACTTTTGAATGCTATTCAGACGAAATCTTAGAGTAGAAATTTAAATCATATCTAATCAGTATCAATTAATTGAGTTTCTTTATTTTTGTACCTTTTAATAAACAACCTAGTGAGAATCACTATCAATCCAACGCAGAACATTACAGATAAAACAATATAATCAATTCTAGATGACCAGAGACCAAAAAGAATTCCTTGTGTTTTAGTAAAAGGAAAAAGAAACATCATTTCTGGGTATATGATAGCATCAAAAAAAATATGAGAAAATATACCTAGAAAACTGGAAAGTAATGAGAAATAAGGGCTGAATGGTTTTATGTACTGCTCAAGTTTAAACCATCGAAAAAACAACCAACTTATTAAAGTAACAGGGATTAAGAAAATAATAATTCCTAAGAAACTATGAATAATACCATGAAGTTCTCCAACATTGAAAATAAGATAGAACAAAGGTTCAAAATCAACAATTACACAACCAATAAGAAGAGCTATTGGATCCAGAAAAGGAAAAATGCTGTAAAGGAAGACAGCAAAACCAAAATGGAAAGGCGTAAAAGGCATTACAAAAAACAATTCGAGAATTTATATAAATTGTTTTCGTGAAAAGAGAAATTCATTGTGAAATTTTAGGTTTTTATAATGTTTTTTCCATATTATATGGAGTTGATTTTCTTTGGTTCAGAATGACAATATTTCTATCTCAGATTTAATTGCCAAGAAATTTACAAAAACTGACATAAAATTAATTGCTAAATCATGTGAAAATATTAGAGCTGTTAACACTAAAAAAAATGAGAGTAGAAGGGAGTATATTAAACAATATGAGAACTATTATGATATATATCACAAATTAGTCAAGAATGTTGAAAAACTAACTGAAGATTTGAAAGAAAAACTAGAGGAAACAAAAGTATCAATTAGAGAAAAAGTAATTCAAGAAATAAGAAAAAAACAAGAAGAAAATGGCATAACTAGCTATCTCCTTAATCCAGTTAAATATTCGTTTATTCGAACTGTAGTAAATTGGTTAAACAATCCAGCTGAGCTTAAGAAAAAATCTACTTACAGACCAAGAACAAGAGATAAAGAACAAAAATTAGTTTTAAAAAAGCCTGAATTTGATATAGATATTCTGGAGATAAAGCAAGAGAATACTCTATGGAAAGTTTATTTCCAAGTAGTTAATAAAACAAATTATCCACTACAAAATATTGAATTAAAATTCCTTGATAAGAATGATGAACAAATATATGTTACATCAGCTGCAGGTAATTTTGTTGAGGTTGCTAAAGGCTTAGTTCATATCCCTTTCATTCCTGCTCCTATGTCTAAAGAAGAAAAATCTGTTAAATATGTTTTTACAGCTTCTGAAACAGAAGAATTAAATGATGATATTAGAGTAGAAATTTCTTTTGATTTTCCTGCTCAAAATGAGATATTAACTAAAATGCTATTATTCAAGAGCTAACATTTAGGATTACATTTAAAAAACAGTAGAAAAAAAACATTGTATGAGCTCTGAATTTGAGAACTTTGCATCAATTTCCCATGTTCATGTGGGAGATGAAAAACAGGATCTTTTAAGAGTATTAACTTCTGAACCAGAAAAAGAATCCAAAGAAACACTTGTTTTAATTCCAGGTTTTGGAAGCTTACCTTCAGCTTGGGATAAACTATTATTGAGAATGAAAAAAGATTACAAAATAATTGTGATTGAAAGTAGAGAAAAACATACTGCTCAATTAAACAAAAAAGCTGATTTCTCTTTTAACAGGTTTGGGAAAGACTTAGCTCAAATTGTCGATCATTTAAAGCTAAAGGATTACTTGTTAGTTGCTTCATCTATGGGCGCAGCATACATTCTTCGAGCTTTAAGCCTGAAACTAATTCATCCGAAAATGACAATTCTAGTTGGTCCAATACAAAAAGTAGAAATTCCAGACTGGTCTTGGCCAATTGTCTATCTATCATTTCCTTTTATGTGGACTCTCTTCATTAAACCTATAGCTAAGTTCTACATCAAATACATTTATTTAGACAAGACTCAGACGGAACAGATACAGAAATACTATGGTTACTTTGATAGTTATAATGTTAAACGTATACGAAAAACACTCATAAAAATCCGTAAATTCAGAATAACAGAAGAAGAATTAGGAATTATAGAAGAACGATGTATAATGGTGGGAGCTGAAAAAGATAAAGCTCACGAAGCTGAATGGACTCAAAGAGTTCACAAAGCTGTGAAGAACTCAGAATATTATGATTTAGATACCAATGTTGCAGCTCATGGTGAACCATTAGTTGATTTAATGGAAAAAATTTTAGCAAAAGAAAAGAAGTAGAATGAATTTTCTCTAGCAAAAACTTCTTTAATCCAACCAATTCTTTTGCATTATTAATTAATGACATAATTTCTACGAGTATGAATCCATGTTAAACAACATCAATAATAGAAAAGCTGTTCCTATTATCTTGTTCAGATCATTAATTGGTTTCAATACTCGGATAATTAGATATCTAGTTCCTTTGTTCTTAATTTTTCTTAGTTGGAACGAATACATGTATGGACTATTATTTTCAGTAGCAGGCTATCTGACGACAGGTGCTATTATAGGATTAGGTTACATCACTGACGTTAAGAAAAGAAAATATACAATGATTATTGGAATAGGTGTTTCAGCTATATCGTTGGTATTGTTTTACTTTGCTGGTTTATCTGAAATTAGGTGGTGGATGATTGCGTCATACTCTTTATTCGGAATCTCAGGTCAGCTTGCTCAGTTGTCATTAACAACATTGATGGCGGATATAACTTCTACTAAAAAAGAAAAGACTAAACTCTTTAGCTATATGGCATTTTTCTGGAATTTCATGGGTGTTATAGCTCCCTTAGTGGGGGGAGGAATTCTTGCTTTATTCAACTTATTTCAAACACAAAAAAGTTCATACTTGTCACTACTACTCTTTGTTGCTGCATTTCTTTTTATAACAATGTTATTAGCATTTAAGTTCCCTATTCCTGATACAACAAAAGAAACAGCAAGTGAAATCTCAAAAGGAGAAGAATGGAAAAACTTTGAAGATAAGGATAAGAAACCTATTCGTCTTCAGCTAATATCATTCTTTGTTTGTGAAGCTATTATAGGTTTTACATCAGGAATTGCTATTCCCTTCATTCAATTTTATATCATCTCATACTTTGAAACGAGTGATTTTATCTGGAGTGTTATACTTGCGAGTTCGAATGTTGGAATTGCTTTTGGTAGTTTATTCATGTACAATCTTAGTGATAAATTTGGCAATGAGAAATCCCTTGCTTTTCTACATTTTCTAGTTCCAGCTTTAGCTTTCGGTATAACTTTAGGGACTTCATTACCTGTAGTATCTACTTTCTTTGTTCTCCGTGGAACAGCTGCAAACATGTCTAGACCTGCTTGGAATTCTTTCTTCTATGGTTGGCTTCCACCAAAATACAGAGGAACTTCTACAGGTTTTGTTAGTGCTGGAAGAAGACTTGCTAGAGCATTAGGAACTCAATCAGGATCATTTATCTTTGGTGCTTTAGGAGCTTGGACTTTTCCATTAGCAACAGCTGGTTACCCAATTGCTATAATGATACCAGTTGTTGTTCAGCTTCTCCTAAAAAAGAAAACGAAAAAAGATGATGAAGTCCAAATTCTAGCTGACACTTCAGAGAGATTTTGAGTGTTTTGTAGTTTAGCTGCTTATTTAGTGTATATCAAAAGACAGTATTTTTATATAATATCTCTAGGAGTTTACCCAATGTTTGCTCCCTTTGACAAAAGACATCGTAAAGCATTCGATGAAGAAGCTGTTAAACAGATTTTATCGAAGATAGATTCAAAAGATAAAGCTCCATTAAATACTTTCACAAAGGAATGGATTGACTATGCCACAAACAATGAAATCGGCGATATTCTTCGAGATTTAGCTGTAGATGTTTCTATTTGTGTAAGGGATTTCAATTCTGTTCTACAACTAACTGAAAACTTCATTAGAACAGAATTTTTTCTATATAGGGCTTATGCTTATTCCAGAATGAATCTGGTAAACAAGATAGTAAGTTTGAAACTCCAATTTCAACAAAAATATGATGATTCTCTGGATCATCCAAGGAACTCTTTCATAGTTGCTAGTATGGAATTCCTGCTGCTTTATGGAGAATTGAACTATAATATGGCAATAACAACTTTCGATGAAATATTACAGCTTATTGAAACCCATCCAGCTGAACTTGAAAACAAAGTATTTACTTCTCTAATGCTTACATTAGGGGCTCAAGTTAACCTTCAAGTAAATAATTTCGAAAAAGTAGAACTCATAGCTCGAAAAATCCTCCAGTATGCAGTTAAAACTGAAGATCCCTACTTCCAATCAGTAGCTTTGAACCTTATCACAACAGTACTTGTTAACACTGGAGAATTTAAGAAAGCTCAAAAAATGCTAAATGCTGCGATAGTACCTACAGAAACAACAGGATTACCAGCTGATCGTGCGAGTTTACTAAATAATGCTGCTAAACTAGAACTAGCTAGGGGAGATTTTTCAAAATCAGTTAGATTATTAGAGCAAATTTATGAGCTAGTTTCAGAAAATCCCAGAGCTCAAGCAATAAGTGCAATCAATGTTGCTGAATTAAATATTTTGATGAATGAGACTGAAAAAGCTGAAAGTTTGATTGAAACTGCTTTATTACTAGATAAAGGACATAATTTGAAATTAATCGAACCTTATCTATTGTCTGCATGGATTGCAATTGATGACAATCAGCTTGAGAAAGCTGAGGAATTACTTGAAACCTGTTTGAACAAATTAGAAGAAACAGGAGAAACAAGAAAAAGAGCTAATATCTATTATTTCTATGGATTATTAAATAAAAGAAAAAATGATTTTGATGAAGCAATCATTTGGTTTGAAAAAACAAATGAAGAAGCAGCTAAACTACAAAACATTGAGCTTATCATAAAATCTCAATTTCAGATGGCAAACATTTATCTCGAACGTTTCAATGTTAGTCGTGAATTATCAGATTATTCATCTATCCTCAGATATTTGGATAATATTACTCATATTTCTGAAGAACAGTTTATCCCTCGAATGATGTGTGATCTTCATTTACTAAGAGGAATGTTTTTAGCTCAAGGAGGAAAGAGAGAAAAAGCAATTGAGTATATTCTTAAAGCAATTGAATTAGCAACTAATTTCAATTACAAACAGATGCAAAAAGAAGCAAACTCTCTCCTAAAACAAGTGGAAAAAACACAAAGTTCAGAGATTGAGGAGCTTAAAGAGCTAGAAGATAGAGGTTTCTCAGATGTAAATCGAATGGCTGAAATATTAGATAGGTATGAAGCTTTCAAATTCGTTAAATCACCCAAACAGGTTGAGACAAAATTACATGGTATAGCTATAGTTGAAATAGAAACTGCAGTCATTAAATATAGGTTTACAACAGAACACGAAGTAGAAAATGCAGCGTCTTTAGTTCCAACTATTGTTGCAGCTGTTAATATATTCTCTAAGAATGTTTTAGATGAAGAGATTACTCTAGAGGATTTAAAAGAAGAAGGAAAAGAGTTACTAATAGAAACAATTGATGGTTATTTTGTTGTGGCAATTTCAGAAAAAATCACTTTCGAATTAAAACTTCAATTTGAAAAATATATTGATGAGTTGAAACTTAAACTTCCACAAATGCATCCTCTTCCAGATAATATTAAAACTCAAACAGAATTAAAGAAAATCACAGAGAAGTATTTTACTGCTGAAAGTTTAGAACTTGTTGAAAAGGATGTAAAAATTGAGATTAAAGAGAAACCTACTATTCTAATACAAACAAAAACTGAAGAAGTAATAAAAGAAGAAGATATTCCTGTACCTCTGAAAGTGGACGAACTTGAAGTAATTACTGTAGATACAACACTTGAAGAAACTGTAGAAGTTGGTGAAACTCTTTCAAAAGCAGAAATAGAAGAAAGAGAATCAAGAGCTGAAGAACTTGATGAACTAGTTGAAGAACTTGATGAACTAGTAGATGAGTTAGCTGAAGAATATGATTTAGATGCATTAGAGCCTAAGAAAGAGATTGAAGCAGAAGAACCAAAAGAAGAACCTGAGGAAGAAGTAGAAAAGGAAGAAGAAGA
>JAEOTE010000121.1 GCA_016839945.1 Candidatus Heimdallarchaeota archaeon
ATATAGGTCGTTCCGTTTCTGTTCCAAGAGCCATGCTCTCACATGGTGGACTTGCGTCCACATCTTTTTACGGAGTCAGGAGGTTCCTCAGTGTAAACCGTAGTTACTCTACCGCCTCGTCCAGTTATACTAGTCCTTTTGATATGATAAACATAACTATCATTGTGAGATATTAATAATATTATCAAAACAATAAAAATCTAATTTACATCGAAAAATATAAAGACATCACATAAACAATCATTGTAGGACCAGTAGTTCAGTGGATAGAATGGCTGCCTGCGGAGCAGTTGGTCGTCGGTTCGAATCCGATCTGGTCCGCCATTTTGTTTCTTATAATCATTTTTCCCCTATATATCCCTCTCCAAACCATTTGTTAATTATTTCATCTATATTTTGTTCTATTTCAACTGAAATCTCACCATAGAATTGTTGTGGAAGTTTAGTTTTATTTAATTCAACAACTGACTCATGTAAAGCTCTTCTTTGATGAAATGTGTCCTTTTTAGTGATCATTACAATTCCTGTTTCTTTTTCACCAAATTCAGCTAGAATTTTTATTTCTTGCCCGTAGTCAATTTTCATCACTTTACCAATTTCTCCTGTAAAAACCTCAGAAATTATATCCTTTGCTGCTCTAACCATACCACCAAAAAGAAGTAAGTCATCAAATATTTTCTCGGTTTTAACATATCGTTTTATTGGTATACCTGATCTGTGTAAAACAATGAGTTGATTAGGAAATGTTATTTCTCTTTCTCTCCCTATAAGTGTTGTATAGCGAACTAAATTTGCTAGCTCTTTAACTGATTCTTGAATCTCAATAACTAATCCTCTTCTGATACTTTCATCACTATTTTCAGTTATTTTTTTGTGAAGATCTTCAATCCTACCTATGAGGTTTTTAAATCTCTCATCTTGTTTTGTTTCATGAATAAAGATTTTTAGATCATCAATTAGTTTCATACTCTCATCTAAACTATCTTCTTCAGCTTTTGAAACAAAATTATACATCATTATCTGCAAAGTATCAATCAAAATTTTTGCCCCTAAATAATCCATTCTTTTTTTTCCAGCTGCAAGTAATGCTTGAGAAAGATAATTCTTAGCTTTAGAGAGATTCAGTTTTTGTGATTCTTTTTTACCATAAAAATACATAATATGTGGATTTTCGTTTATTTCTTCACTTGTTTTATTTTGTATTATCCCATCCATTATGATATTGAAATCATCCCAATTTTTTTGTTCTAAATAAAGTTCTGCTAGTGCATATTCAACATGCTCATCTCTAGCACCGATTTCTACAAGTATTTCTCTAGCTTCTAGAAACTCCTTTGTTGCTCTTTTGAAATCCTTTTTTTGAGAGTATATTTCACCCAAAGTTGAATGAATTGTAGCTAAGGATCTTTTATCCTCCCATTTCTCATATAGAGAAACAACACTCAATAATCTGCTTTCAGCTAAATCTAATTCTCCTTCAATTCGTTCAACGTCAGCTAAATTAGATAAAACAATGATTTCGCCACGTTTGTCTCCCAACTCCTCAAAAGTAGACTTTGACTTGTTAAAATTGTTTTTTGCAGAATTCCAACGTCCTAAATATTTTTCAAGAATTCCAGACATCATAAACAAATTTGCTATATGAATTCTGTCCCCATAAATTGTTGCACGTTCTAAAGCTTCTGTACATCTTTTAATCGATTGCTTCACATTTTCAACAGCTCTGTGAATCCAAAGATCAACATAAACACCTCTTAGATATGTATCAAAGAAGATGTTTTTTCGGTCACTTCTTAGAATACTTCTTATATCACTATAGAAATTTTTGAAAAAATCTTGAGTTTTTTTAGTACTTCCTTCGCTTTCTAATACTCTTACTAGCCCAATTTTCGCTTCAAACAGAAGAAGTGGGTCTCTATGTTTAGTTAATTTCTCAAAAATGTTCTTTGATGCTTCAAAATTTCCTTTCCTGAACAAGGAATAACCAAACCAGAATAATAGATGATCTGGTTTATTATATTTCTCTAGCTCAATTTCGAGTTTATCATAATATGCTAAACTAAAAAGAATCTTTCCTAAAATAAAAAACAAAATATCAGAAGGCGAATGAATTTCTTCTATAATTTTTGATATTATTTTCAATTGGGTGGTGAGTGTTCTATCTTGATATTGCAAAGCTTCTGAATAGAAAAATTCTCTTTCCTCTTTAGGCATAAAATCTATGTAATGTTGAATTTCAGGAAAAAACACTTTTTCAGTCATCTTACAGCTCCGAATGTTTTAATTTGTAAAATGGACTATTTTGTTTTAACGGAATTTGCAAAAATGCTTCGGCATGTTTAACTGATGCTTGTGTTCCTCTCATTAGAGTCCTGTTTTTATGAAATTTAATATAGAAATCCTCTCCTCCTTTAGCTAACTGTGATTTATAACATTTGATAGCTTCTTCTTTTATTGAATAATAATCTGATATGTCAACTAGAATATGTGGATCTGGTATTAATATTGTAGTTTCGGTTGAATAAAGCTTCGAAACTAAGTGTGGCTTATTATGTTGAGTTTCACGTGCAGCCCATTCTATACTCTCTTTAACGATTTTAAATGTGGTTCGATGGTCTATGTGATTATCATTTTCCAAATGTGTAACTACAATATCTGATTTATTTTCTAATAGAAACAAAGTAACTTTCTCTTGAATTTCATTAATGTGATTCACAACACTAGAGAAATCAAAAACAACTTTATTCTGAACTCCAAGGATTTTGGTTGCATTACTAAATTCAGTTTTTCTCAAATCAGTTGATGTTAAACATAAACAGCTAACATCATTGCCAGTATTCGAGTATCTGCTAATTGTTCCTCCAGTGCTAAAGGACTCATCATCTGGATGAGCGAAAATGAATGCTAGTTTCACAATATTATAGTTGCATCTTTGATATAAAAATAATTCCAAGAGTTAGCTATTGATTTTATTCCAAGTACTCTGCTACAAAGATACCAGTTTTATATCCATCTCCCATTAGAATAGGTGCATAATCTAACTCACTCTTGACAGTTCCAGCAGCATACAATCCTTTTACACTTGTTGAGTTATTCGGTTGAGTCTTAATGAAGCCTTCTTCTGTCAATTCAATATTCAAACTGCTCAAATAAGATAAATCTGGTTTATCCTTTAACTCTATGAAAACACCATTTACTGACAGTTCTTTCATTTCATTTTCTTCTTGATATCTTAATCCTTCTACAGTTTGATTTCCATAAATTTCTATGCCGTCAAGATCAATGTTGTACTTTACTGCAACATTAGAAGATAAATCCAATTTTCTTAAGAATCTTTTATCACAATCTAAACTATCATTTGGGCATAGAAGAGTTATTTTTCTACAGTATTTACGTAAGAATAAAGCCCCCCTTGCAACAAAGTTACCTCTGCCTATGATAACAACCTTCTTCCCACGAAAGAGAGCACCATCACAGACTGCGCAGTGAGATACACCCTTATGAACAAATTCATCCTCTCCCTTAATCGTGTGTTTTAGCTCAGGAAGACCAGTTGCAATAATTACAGATCTAGTTTCAATAGAATGTTGATCAGTAATAATGTTGAAGCTTTTGTCACTTCTAGATATAGATTTAACCAACTCATTTGTAATTTCTAATATTGGAAACTCTTGTTTTATTTTCTCCATAATTTCCTCTTTAGGGGTTCCTTCCTTATGTTCAGAACCAATCTTTTCTTGGGTAAATTCTAGGTTTAGACTCTGCACTTGTTCAACAAGTTGTTGAATAAAATCTACACCAACAATTTTGTGTATTCCTGGAATATTTTCAATTTCTCCTTTTTTAGCAGTATTCGAATCAAAAGGAATACCATATATTTTGATCTTCAACTCTGGATTTTTACAATAAACAGCAATTGCTGCTGATAATCCAGTTAATCCAGAACCAATGATTGCTAAATCACAACTATTATCGCTCATTGTAGAATATTCTAGATAAGGTTAAAATAAATCTATCTATGAAAGAATGAGCTTTTAGTCAAATTTAAAAGAAAATAAAAAAAAGGGCTTAGTTGTCTACAATGAAGTAGAAAACTGACCTCATGTCATTTAGGTTGCTTCTCTTTATAATTAACCCTAACTCAATTAACCTTCTTAAAGCATATCTCGCAGTTCTTGCTGGGATTGCTGAAGCTTTAATGAGTTGTTTTTGGGTCAATGGTCCTTTTTTCTCCAAAATGGATAAAAGTTTTTTTCCTGAAACGGGTATTTCCTCATCTGCCATGCTATATCCCCTTGCTTGGTATGTAATACGGATGTAGTACCTTTATAAAAGCAATCTCAGTATTTTATCCGCGATTGCGGTTATAAATCTAAGTAATCTATCCGCGATACAAAA
>JAEOTE010000122.1 GCA_016839945.1 Candidatus Heimdallarchaeota archaeon
AAAAACCCTAGAAAAGCCGTTTTGCAGTTTTAAATATATTTTTAAACGAACAGTGTTTATTAACATAAACATAGTTCAAGTTTACTAAACTGAACATATGTGGGGTAATAAAATGAAGCCTATGAGTTTGTGTTTAATTAACATGGGTACAAAGGGGTTGGAACTCATAAAGTCATTCCCCGATGTCATTCCTGCTGATTCAATGAATCAGCTTGTATACAAGACTATCCCTATAGGATCTAATCCTGGGGACTTTGCTCAAACAACTTTCAATGATTTAAATCTTACAAGTTACATTTTCAGAATTCCTTCAGCTTCTGATAGAGATAATTTAGCGTCATTAGTTGCAATATTCTCTTCTGCAGATTATGATTCAAAAACTATCAAACAAGTTTTTTCTTGGGTTGTAACGGAGCTTGAAAATAAAGCTTTACTGAATACTCAAACCTTACAGAATATTCTTCCAAAACTATTCAAAGGTTTTAGTAAGGGGCAGTTTAAGATTGAAATTACATCGACTTCGACAATCTCATTTAACTTTAAGAAAGATGAGAAAGATCGAAATGGCAATGCTATCGATAGCTTAGCGGATGATTTGTGGTGAGATGGTTAAGGTATGTCGTTCCTACTTAGTTTATTCAAAAGCAGAACAAGAAACGCAGATATAACTATTTGTGGATTAGATGATGCTGGAAAAACCACCATTCTTAGATTTCTGGAAACGGGACATTTCAATGAAACCACGCCCACGATGGGAGTAAATCGCGAAACGCTTCATCTACCTGGATTGCAAATCAATGTTTTTGATCTAGCAGGTCAAGAGGATTTTCGAAATATGTGGCATTCTGTAAATGAGAAATCTGATGGAATTGTTTTTGTTGTTGATCGTTCAAATGCTATGAGATTCAATGAAGCAAAATACGTATTTCAACAAACAACAAATGCTCAATTAGATAATGATGTTATTGTGCTTATCATACTTAATAAAAGTGATTTACCAGATTTGATAGATAAATCACAATTTATCAACGAGTTTGATTTACATAGTCTACCATTCAAATGGGCAATTTTCGATACTTCTGCTAAAACTGGAGAGGGGATATTTGATGCATTCAAGTGGTTTGTTGATGAGTTTATGAGGTGAAATAAATGGCGCTTGACACAGCATCATATTTTATTCTAATATCTTCAGGTATAAATCTAGGATTCAGTGCAGTCCTCGTTATATTCTTGATATTCAATTTCATACGTAAAAAGACCATTGGGACAGCAATGCTTCTAACAGCTTATACCTTCTTTTCATTAACTTCTGCAGCAAGTATTATCTATCGTCTACTTTACATTGCTCAAGGAGGAGATAGTGCTTTAATAGAACAGCTTGCTTCTTTAGGTCCACTACTTCTACTTCCTGCTTTTGCTTATCTCTATGTCTTTGCATGTCGTCACATTCTTAAAGATTCAGAGATTATGCGTACCTACATCTTTGCTTTAATAGTAGCCTTCTTTGGAATTGCTACAGCAGTTGTAGCTTATGATAATTTCAATGTATCAGATCACCTAAATCGAGTCTTTACAACCAAAGTTTTTGTTACAAATTCGATTTATACAATTTCCTATATTCACTTCATTCAAATTTTTCAAATCGTAGTATCTATTTATGTAACCGGAAGAATAGGATGGAGAGCTTGGAGATTAGCAAGAAAATCAGATCAACCTGTAAGAAAAAGAGGGCTACAAACAATTGGTATAGGAGTCTTACTTTATCTATTAGGTGGTATGTTGTCAGCTTTTGATAGCACAGTATCAGGTATTCCAGCTTTAATGATTGTAGTAGCAGTATTAAGAGCACTTGCATTTGCAGCTGCATACATTGGAATGTATCTAGGATGGGTTATGCCTAACTGGTATAGGAAGATGATTCGAAAGCGAAGTTGGTTTGAGATTCAATATAAATCTTTAGCAAAAGGTGCTGAAAATGTCTGATGGGTTCATTGAAGTTAGAGTTTTAGATAATTTCTATCAAACCTCTTCTTTTTATCCAATGCCAGTGATTCTTGTAACTACAACTTCAGAAAGTGGGAAAACTAATATTGGTCCTTATTCTCTCTGTTTTCCTTTTGGTATAGCTGAACAGCATTCAATGATGCTAATTTCAAGGAGTACTAGTAATACTGCAGCGAATATACGTCGAACAAAAAAAGCAATGTTGAATTTCATTCCTTACAACAAGAAATTACTAAAGAATACTGTAAAGTTAGGATTTCCTGGTCAGTCTGCTGAAGAAAAACTAGATGATAGTGTTTTCACACTTGTTCCTTCCTCTCAAATAGAAATAAATGGCCCACTTCCAGAGATAATCTCAGAAGCTGTTCAAGTTTTTGAATGCTCTTGGGATGATAGCAATGAGGTCTTTTATTATAATGGTACAGAAGATGAGAGTCATTTTCTTCTAAGAATTGATAGAATTATAATGAAGAAAAACTGGTACACTGCTCTAGTTGATGGAAATGGGAAGTTTCCAAATCTACCTATAGATTATGGATATCGTGATAGTCAATATTTCTGGTTTAGTGAACATAGTAAACCGTACAAAGAACCTTTACCTAAAGGGAAGGGTACAGATTTAGGTACTGTTAGATATATTGCTAATCGTATCGATCCAGATGTTCATTGGTCTGATGAATCATGTGAAAAAGTTGTTGCAATTCCCAGAGTTTTCTTAAAGAAAGCTCTTTCGATGATTATAGATGAAGCAAAAAAAAGAGGAGTAACATCTATAACACCTGAAATACTTGATGAGATTAGAGATAAGCGAAATAAGGAAAAGAGATTGACTAATTGATTCTTTTCACTTTCTTTTTATTGATCTCAAAATAATATAGTAAAAGGGAAATTTACTTATATAACTTCTTCAAGGTAAGGATAAATGTTTGACGTTAAGCTCTCTTTAGTAACATCGACAGGATTACTCTTGGCATCTAAACCAGAGTCTGTAGATGAAACAAGGCAGATATTAGCAACAGGTTTAATGACTGCTTTAATCTCCTTTTCTAAAGAAGTCCATCAAAGAGAGCTACAATCAATTTCTTACCATGATCGAACAGTCTCTTTCTTAAGAGTTGATGAATTTGTTATCATTATAGAAACAATAGATGAGGAGACTCCTATATCTGAAGAACAATTAGAAAAATTGCTCTTAACCATTAAAGATTCTTCTATTCCAATGTTGGAAGGTATGGATTCTAATACAATGACTGAAGGAGAAGCTGGACTAATACTCGAGAAGTGTTTCCAAGATCTCTACAAGATGGAATATAGTATGGCTGAGCAACCAATGCAAACTGGTGTCATCTCTTACTTCAATTTATTCCATTCAGATAAAGGATGGGAAATTAAAGGTAAAATGGGAGCAGGGGCACACATTCCTATGATAGCTTATATGCTTGATACTCATGAAGCACATAAGAAATTCAAGGGAACAATGAGAACAGTTGTGACATCAATACCAGAAGAAAGTTGTACCACTCTTTCAATCATAGATACAGATGGAAATAAATCAAGAGTTGGAATATTAAAATTTCCCTTAGAAACAGATTTCACTCTCTTCCGCTTGTTTCCTGTATTAGAGAGAATGATTGAAATTCTTTCTAAGAAGAAAGAGAAATATGAGATAGATGAAATTCTAAACACTTTAAGAGAAGCTGATGATCCTGGGAATAGATTGTCAAGGATTAATATCGATGATTTATCTCCAACATTTCTGGACCGTGCTATAAATAAAAATTTAGACAAAGCCATCTATTCTTCAATAGTAGGTGATACTGTACTTGTTATAGGGGATAAACCCACTGTAAGATTAGTAATAGATACTCTATCCATTTTTACTCAACATATTCAAACAACAGTCAATGTTTGGATTACTGAAAATGATTTTGAAAATGGAGCATGTAATGTTAGATCAAAAATATGTGGGATGTCTCCTGAAATCTATAGGAAACTCGTTGATGTGGGATGGGTAGAAGAAACTATGACTACAATTAATTTGGAAGCAAGTCGTGTTAGAGGAGAAAAATCCAGCAACTATTTCAAAAAACTATTTGATACTATTAAGAGACTAAAAACTTCAGAAGTTGCTTTAAAGATACTTAATGAACTAGAAAAGATAGTTGCAGCAACTATCCACATAACATCATTTGGATTAGTTGATAAAGAACAAGGAATACAGAAACATAAGGAATTTGGTAATCAGAGTAATCTTCCAACAAGTGTTTTCAAAAAAGCTACACAATTAGCAGTAAGAATAAACCCATTACTTGATTATTTGTTATAAGAATTACTTTAAAGTTAAAACAACAATTCTGTTTATGCACTAGGAGTAAAGAAATTTACTTATAGTTAGTTTATGAATTTATTCTGTATGCAAGAATTGAAGTTGTCTCTGGTAACATCATCAGGTTTACTTCTAGCTTCAAAGCCTGAAGATATAGATGAAACAAAACAAGTTCTTGCTAGTGGTTTAATATCTGCTATTCTCACATTTGCTAAAGAAGTTCATGACCAAGAACTTCAATCTCTATCATATTTTGACCGGACTGTTTCATTTGTTCTTGTTCATGAGTTTGTGATAATTGTAGAATCAAAGATTGATGAAAAAACTTTTTCAGAAAGACAATTAAATAGGCTTCTGGAACAAATAAAAATAAGCTCTGGATCACTTCTAGAAGAGAGAGATCCTCATACACTTTCTTATGGTGAAGCAGCACTAATTTTAGAGCATTGTCTTCATGATATTAATAATCTTCAGTTATTTTTTGTTAAGAATCCTTTAATCTCTGCTGAACCTGCACAGTTTTCAATAAATCATTCTGAAAGAGGGTGGGAAGTTGTTGACAAGGTAGGAAAAGGACCTTTCATTGGTTCTATAGCAAGAATGATAGATGTAAATATCAATAAATTTTCTGCAAATAGAGACCTACAAAGCTTTATTGTACTCCTTACTGAAGAGAAAAGTGTAGTTTTTGTAGTATTAAAAACCGATGGTAAAAAAACGCATGTAGGAGTGCTTAAATTTCCTAGAGAACTAGATT
>JAEOTE010000123.1 GCA_016839945.1 Candidatus Heimdallarchaeota archaeon
GGAAATATTATCAGAAATAGTATGAAGAATACTACTCCAAAGAATGCTTTGAATATCGTAGCTACTCGCGCTTTTTCTGAAAATATCTGCACTATGAACGCCATACCTATCGTTCCAAAGATGAAAATTGGTAGAGCAATTAATAAATCAACAACGAAAAGAAATTGACTATAGTATTCTATTCGATCCAATTCGATTGGTATTGATTCTCCTATTATTGTATCATTAAGAATATCGATGTTGTCTACTAAAGTGCCTGCATGTTCAGATACAGGAGCAAATGGGTTATAGATTGGGGCATGAGCTACATGTTGGAATAAGTAACCTGCTCCAAAAACTATGATTAATAGAATTGGGATACTAAGTAATAATCGACCAGCTTTCCTTACTAAAACTGTAAAAGCAACTAAGCCCAACATCCCTAATACGTAAGCAATAATTGTTGCTGTGAAGCTATCTCTTGGATGTAATCCAGCTTCAAGTATAAACATCAGGGCTATTGTCCAAACTGTAAAGAATAGTATTCCCCAACCCCAAAAACTCCATCCTTTTTTTTCTTTTATTTCTTGTTCTTCATATATTGGTTTTTCACTCATTGTTTATTTCACCAATAAATATGCTATACCTTTAATGGAAAGTTTAGTATTTATACTGATTCATATTCCTAAATCGAGTAAAAATAAAAAAATAAAGAAAAAAAACGTTCTTAGTCAGCTAATTTAACTTCTCTTGTGCTAGGATTAAATTCTATAACTTCAAGTTCTTCCATTGCTAATAATGATGGTTTCATCATAACTGCAGTAACATTTATTATATCAGAGAGGTCATCAATTGACAAAGAATTTGGATGAGCATCTACTAATGCAAGATAGATTTTTCCTTGATCTGTTGAATTCAGAAGTCTTCTTATGCTTTCATTCTGAGCTAGAACTGGTTCCTCTTTATCCTTGAAATCTGTATACTCTTTTTCAGTTGATTCTAATTTCTTTTTCAATTCCTTCTCAAGTGTTTTCACTTGGTCATGTTTTTTCTTTAAGCCAGCTAATTCAGCTTCAAGTTCTGCTATCTTTTTAACAGCTACAGAATGTTGTTCGTTTAAATCTTTCAAGGTTTTTTCTTTATCATCTAAAAGAGCGGATTTTTCCTTTACAGATATACGTAGTTCCTCTAAACGCTTATCTTTTTCTTCTAATTTGACAAGTTCTTCTTCTAATTCTTGTTGGAATTCGTTAAATTGATCTATGGTTTTCTGTAATTTATCTTGTTGCTCTTTAAGCTGTTTTTCATAGTTTTTGTCTATAGATTGAACCTCAATTTTTAAGCTCTTCATGGATCCATCTAGCTTTTCCAAACGTGATTCCTTCTGCTTTTTCTCATCATTAAGGAATTTTTCTAAAGTTGAAACTTTCTTCTCCAAATTCTTCAAATCTTGAAAAACTTCTTCTGTACTTTTCTTCTTAGGCATCAATATCACCAAACAATATACAATTAACATCATAGAAATGTAAGGATTTAAAGATTACTCAAGTACAGATGTAAATTCTTTCTAAAAAAAAAAAGATGAAGAAAAAAGCGTGTCTCATCATGATAAGGAGAGATTAGAGAAGAGATCCTTTATGCAACATTATCATATTTATTGCTTGATCTCTTTCTCTGCGGAGTTGTCTCTCAATTTTATCATTCATGTAAATTTGTTTTGAATGATCATTCTGGGATTTAATCTCTCCTTCAAACAATACTTCTGCAATCTGGTTAATGATTTTTGATAATTGCTCTTCTTCTATGAAATCATAATCATACAAGTTCTTTAGATTCTTGAATGATTTTATGAATACATCCTTCTGTTCTATTCTCTTTGACATTTAATCCACCTATTTTTCTCTTGTATTTGATTTTATAATGCATTGCTCACAGATTGTGAGCACAACTTGTTACTAAAGGAAGATAATTAAAAAAAATGAATTTTAAAGAAAAGAACCTCGATGCAAAGCTAAACTTGAAAGAGCTTTATTTCTTTCATTATTCAGCTGTTCTCTAAGTTTGTGGTTGTGATAGTGATCGTAATCAGGAGAATAATCTTTTGCAAGATTATAATTATACATGTTTTCGGCTAGTTGTTCTAAGAGATGGGTCAATTCCTCTTCTTCAACAAATTCATAATCAAACAATTCCTTTAGAGCGTTAAAGTTATTAAACAACTCTACTCTGTGTTCAACTTTTATTGCCATTTTTATACCTCTTTATGCTGTTTCGAGCTTATTATTCTCGTGCTCTGAGAACATGGTCGCAACCACATATTTAAACTTTACTTATTGTGAGAATTATTTCCGTCTACTATGAGAATTAAATCTTAGTTAAAGCGAAATCCTTATATTTGCGTGAAGGTTTAGTTTAAAATAGAAAATAAATTAAGAGGAAAGGAAATGGGACACCAAGATTATCAAAATCCCGATTTTGTACAAAACACAATAGAAATCATTAAAGAAAAAGAAAACGTTGATAAGTTCTATGATCCAGGTTACTGGCCCGTTTTAGCAATTTTGAGAGAGGGACCTATGACAGTTAGGGAGATTACTAATAAATCAAACAAACTAATAGAAAAAAAAGAAGGCCCCAAATTAAAAGATAAAATTGGGGAATGGGAGATTCCAACAGAAAAAGAAAGTTTGGAAAAACTGTTAGTGAAGATTTCTTCTTGGGAAGAACAGAAAGTAAAAGAGTATGAAAAACATAAGGATAAAATTACTGAAAAAGATAAATTCAAACCAATTTTCACAAAAGAAAAAATCGAAAAATTACTTAGTGCAGAAAAACTAACTGAAACTGATAAAAAGCAGATAAAAAAAAGAACATATTCTCTTAAAATGGAAAATGCACAAAAATCTGATAAAACAATTTACAGATACATAAAAGAGCTCACTGATGCAGGTTTAATTGTTGAATCTGGTAAAAGAGTGATTTTTGGTCAAACTGCTTCTGAATCATTGTATTCTAGAAGTGCAAAGATGTTTTTGTTACGACAACATTCAGATGATACTTGGAAATGCGAGGAATGCAAAAAAACATTATCAAAGGTATCAAAGTTAATAGGATTATCAATGAAGATTGATCCTCCTGATGTGGATTGTTTATCAACACTAATGTCTTCAATTGATATGTTTCATGAAGATGAACAAATCAGATTATTCGAACAATATGAAGATGAAGTCAAAGAAGTAATAAAAGAATGTAGTTTTAAAGAATCAAACAAAATTCTTGAGTTATTCAAAATTCTTTACTTGTTGATAAATGTTGAAGAATTCAATAATGAAATCAAAGCTTGTCTTAAATAAGCTTTCAAATTTCTCATTTTCTTATTTTATTAATTAATGTGATTTAGCGACTTAGATTTCAAGTTGCCTTACATTTACCCAGTTTGAGGTAAATATATATAGTACTAGTTTCTAGCCCTACTGGTCAGATTGGAAATCGCAAGTCACTTAATTTGTGACTGTAAGAAAGCAGTTAATGCTTATTATTGTCCTGTAAGAATCTTAAAACCTACAGTTAAGAATAACTATGATTACTATCGCTGTGAGTATTGTGATTTAGACTACATCTGCGATCATTCAATAAAAATTGAGTTCATATATGATGACAAAGGTTATCCTGAGCAAAACACTATTGTTTGTGGTCGATGCGGAACCCAACTTGAAGCATATTTGTGGCCTAAGAGGGGAGAGGAAATTGAGGAAGGGGAATATAGATCAAGATATGTTAGTATTTACAAAAGAAATTATTGATTCTTATTATGATCTAATCTGCACTTGTATAAATCTCTTGATTTTGTTTTGTGGATGCAGTTCTTCTAGTACTTCTTTTATTCATAACAATCATCAAAATCGATAATATCAGAAAGTAACCTACATA
>JAEOTE010000124.1 GCA_016839945.1 Candidatus Heimdallarchaeota archaeon
TCTAAGGAACTAGCTGTTATCATAGGTAAACCTTCTCGAAAACTCTTTTCTGCTGTCCGGCAGATAGTCGTTTTCACACTCTTTGATTATTTCATGCAGAGTGTCCCTCAGTTACTCAAAGGTTTACCTGTAGCTAAGCTTGTTCCCTTACCATTCAAACGAAAGAAAAAAGGAAGATTACCAATAAAATTGTTAATGAAAAAAGATTATGTTATCACTCGACTAGGGAATGCAAGCGATTTGACCAGACAAGTAAAGAAGCAGGGAATAACCACCTTTGGATTCCCACAAATGGGGAAGAAGAAGCTTACAGCTCAGATATTGTTTCCACCAAAAGTGCTAGAATATCTCAAAAATGGTGCCAAAATCAAAGTGTTCCAAGTGAGTAGTGGAGGGGCTCCTAGTTTCAAACCTCGTGTAGATGTGGTGCTAGAAGGCACTCATGACTGCTTCCACTCTTCTACCCTTCTTCACAGTTATCTACCTCAGATTCCTAGGGGGAGGAAGAAAGTGCTAGGTTTAGATATCAACCGCTTAGGACAATACATGGTAGTGTTCAACACCCCTATTCCTCATCCTGATGATTTAATGATTTTAGCTGCACGTTATCAGCAGTTAACTGACAAGGTCCTTGAGGAGTTACACAAAGGATTCACACACAAATGTCAGACTTATGATATTAGAGGGGCTTGTAAGCTCAAAGGTGAGCTCAATCGAGTGTATAAGCGTCGCAGCCGTCTCCTTCGTGAGATTACTCGTTGTCTCCCTCACTTTCTTGCAGCAGTGATGGTGAAGAAACAGTGTAAAATCCTCAAAATTGAGGAGTTGACTGCTGATCCTGCTGGAACCAAAGGAGCGTTAGCAAAAGCAATATACAACATGCCTGATAGTCTCTACATCTACAAGAAAGCTGTTTGGTTAGCCTCTTTAGAGTTGGGTTATGATGTTAAGTTGGAATCAGTTCTTCCTTATCATACTAGCTCCAAACATTATGGTTGTGGAGGTACTATTACTCGTGATGAAAAGCACCATGATGTTGCTCCTTGTGCCAAATGTGGTAAACAAGTTGATACTCACTCCAATGCTGCTCTTAATATCGCTTCCCTTCCTGGTACACACCTTCCTTACGATCTCTTCCCCTCAACGCACGTGAGGGGATCCCCTTAAACGACGGTTAAAAAGCCTCTGGCAAGTTTAACCAGGTTTCATAACGTGTGTTCTCTTTTTTTCTCCCTTCCTTTTAATGGTTATAGAAGATGGAATTCCCTCTATCTCTCTCTCAAGTTTTTTAATTCCAATTCTAGTAATCTGTTTTCCTTCAAGGAAACCAATTTTAATCATATATAGAACATTCTTGAAGATTGTTTCCGCAGTTTCTTTTTTATCAGATGTATTATATAGGTCTTGCCAGTAATCATACGCTTCTGGAACTAAGAAAAACTGCATAAGTCCCACTTTGTCTTCATCAGTAACATTTTTTGGTGCCTCTTTGGCTTGCTTCAATTCTTCCATTCTTGATTTTCTTTGTTCAGCCAATTTCATAAGTTCCTGAGTTTTTCTTAGTCGAATCTTCTCAAGTTCATCATCAGTCGCCATTATGTTACATCCACTAAAGATAAACATTGAAGCAAATTTTTAAATCTATTTTTAGGAAACACAAATAAAAAATAGGAAAATGTTATATTATTATGCTTTATTTTGATTTAACATAGTTTGGAGAGATTATTCTTGGATTTAGTGATAACTAATGCTTGGATTTTAACTTTAAAAAACAATAAACTTGGAATAATAAAAGAAGGAGCAGTAGGGATAGAAGGAGACACTATTACTTACGTTGGTCCTTCTGAAGATTTAAACCATAAACAAGCAGACATATTGATTGATGGAACAAAACACGTTATTATGCCTGGAATGGTAAATTCGCATATTCACACAAGTATGCAACTTCTGAGAGGAGGTGCTCAAGATCTTCCAGAAATAGAGTGGATGAATAAAGGCATTGGACCTCTAGCGAAACATCTTACAAAAGATGATATAATTCTAGGATCAAAACTAGGTGTATTAGAGGGAATTAGAACAGGTACAACAACATTTTCTGAATATACAAGCAATGTTGAAGAATTAGTAGAAAAAGTCTACCTAATGTATGGAGCTCGTGTAGTTGCTACTGAGACAATAAACGAAGTTGCTCAAAAAGATAGATCCAAATTAAAACCAACTGATCTTTATGAATTCGATGCATCTAAAGGAGATTTAGCTCTAAAAAGAAATGAGGATATTTTTATGAGGTACAAAGACAGTAATTTAGTTTCTTGTCTTTATGGTCCTCAAGCTCTAGATATGGTCTCCTTAGATACTTTACATGAAATAAAAAGAAGAGCTATTGAGAATAACAGCAGAATACATATGCATGTTGCTCAAGGAGAAAGAGAAAGAATACAAATTGAAGGTCGGTTTGGGAAGGGATCCTCTACCATTAAAACTCTTAAAGAAAAGGATCTTTTGGGAGACTATTTAATTGCAGTTCATTGTCATGATACAAAGGAAACAGAAAGAGAACTCATGGTTAATGAAAACGTGAAAATGATAGGTTGCCCTAGTTCAATTAGTATGATAGATGGAATAATACCGCCTATTTTTCATTATGCACAACTAGGCGGGGATGTGGGGATAGGTACTGATCAAGCTCCAGGTCCAGGAAATCATAACCTTTTCAGAGAAATGAGAACAATAAGCCTTCTAACGAAAACAATGATGAAAGATCCTACTGTGCTTCCTGCATGGGAAATGCTTCACCTAGTTACATCTCAGGGAGCTAAAGTATTGGGTTTGGAGAAGAAGATAGGTACACTAGAAGTAGGCAAAAAAGCTGATATTGTCACTTTTAATTTAAATAGTGTACTTCTAACACCAATAGTCTCTCAACCTTTCCATAATTTCATTCCTAATATTGTATATTCCGCTACAGGAACTGAAATTGACAATGTTATAATAAATGGTGAGTTAATTCTTCATGATGATAATTTTGTAAAAGTGGATGAGCAGAAATTAATCGATGAAGCAAATGTGAGGGGTGAGGAAATATACAACAATGCAAAAGAAGATTGGATTAACGCAGATTCAAAAATGGTTAAAGATGTTAAAAGAGGTTTGCTATGATTATTAGAGTTTCATAGTTCTCTCTTATTTAATGGCAAATGCTTCTCAACTGGAAGAAATCGAGAAAGAAAGTTGAATTTTTCTGCATAACGAACACCACAACGAAGTCCATCAGCTCTTCTTACTGTGTCAATCCAATCATTTATCTGCCAATTATAGAAATCAGCATACAACTTTGTAACCTCTTTAACTTTCTCAAAATTCTTACTTATGTCAATGTAAGTTGTAGGTAAAGGCGATACTTCCTCATAATATAGAAACATTGGAATATGTAATGGGGGTCGATGTGGAGCTGCAGGTTCAGTTATGTGAGGTATCCTTGCGTAAGTAATGGCATCATAGATGATGTGAGCAGTTCCACGGTGATCGGGATGTCTTGTGTTCATAGACCAAGTGATCACAGCATCTGGTTTAACTTCTGCAATTACTTTTGCCATCTTTAGAGCACTTTCTCTTGTTGCTCTTACTGAAGTATCTCCATAACCAAGAAAAATTGTCTCACATCCAATTATTTCTCCAACCTCTTTTCCTTGTTCTTCCCTTATCTTTTTGACTTCAGAGAATTCCATACCATTGAAATGAGATGCCATTTCTCCACTGGTTGTCCAAGCTAGAACTACACGATCTCCGCGATCAACATGATTAGCCATTGTTCCTACGCAACCAATCTCATCATCAGGATGTGCAACACATGCAAATATTGTCTGTTCTTGATTTGTCATTGTATTTTAGTAGAATATTGGAATTTTAATTTTACGTTTCCTATAAAATAGTAAAAAATATTAAAACTATAGAACTAAGAAGTTTAAAAAACAAAGTCTATAAATAGCGAAATCTATCTTAATTAAAGAGGAATATGAATTTAGGTGCTACCTTAATGTTTGATGAAAAAAGAAATCAAAGAATTGCTAGAATTATTGAGCTTCCAATACCAATGGATTTTTTTGATATGTTGGAAGATTTAGCATCTCATTACGGTAGTCAAGAAAAAGCAATTTTAGAAGCTATAAAATCCCATCATAAAGAAAGATTTGGAACTCTTGATGGTTTTAAAATAACAATAATTCCTCCATCTCGCGGTTCTATGTCTCATTTATATCAAATGAATACTCCAGTAACAGATGGTAAACTATCCAAAATAGCAGAAAATGGGAAAAAATTTGAAGAAAAAACACAAAAGGATTTAGATAAAGTAGATAAACTTCTGAATAGCTTTGATGATTTCACATCTTTGAAAGATGAAATAACTTCAATGAAAGATATGATCCAAAACATAAGTGTATCAAGCAGCGTTCCACAAAGAGTAAGAGGGAAAGCAGATTTATCTTCTCTAGAAGTTGACGTTGTAAGTGATGATGAGGTTTTGTTAGCACCACCAGAACGACCACTATTGGAAACAGTTCTTGATAGTATTTTACTATTTGATGACGAAGAATTTGATGAAATAGTGGAAGAAGAAGAGGATAAAAAAGATCAAAAAAAGAAGAATTCTACTAAATAGTTTTTACTGCTTGTTTTATTAATAATTCTGCTAATTTTGTAAATGAATCTTCAACATGATCTCCTGTAAGAGCACTTGTTCTGATATAAATCTCGCTTTTGATTTTTTTATTAATCTCATCACATTCCTTATTTGATACAGCAATTTGATTTTTTAAATCATTTTTATTACCTATAAGGATTTTAATTGCTTTTGCTCCACAGTTATCAACAAACTCTTTACTCCAATTTTGAATATCCTTAAGTGTTGCTTGACGAGTAAGATCAAAAACCAAGAGTGCTGCTTTTGCTCCTTTATAAAATGTATGTCTAATAAAACTAAATCTCTCTTGACCTGCGAGATCCCAAATAGATAAGGCAACTTTAGTACCATCTTTCAATTCTACAAGTTTTTCACTTGGTTCCATGCCAATGGTCATGAGATAAGAACTGTCAAACCTATCATGAACAAATCTTTGAACTAAGCTGGTTTTACCTACTGCTGCATTTCCTAACAACAATATTTTGAAGTTATAATCTGGTTGGATGTTCATTTTTTCTACCTTTTTATTTTGTTATAATCCTATCTAGTTCTTCTTTGAGACTCTCTAAATAAAACTTTTCAAAATTCCCCATAGCTCTATCAATTGTGGATAATGAGATACACAAATCTATAACAGCTTCATAAGTTGTCTTTTCATTGGCTTTTGGTACATATTTTTTAATTCTTTTAAGCGCCTTTTTTGCCAAGTCAGATGCTTCCTTTCTTTTTATTGAACCTTTTTCATATTCAGTAATAGCTGTTAGCATCCATGAAGCTGCAAATTCGAGGTTATTCAGTTCATTGAGGGGAGAAAGACTGCTCATAACAAATAAGGCATGTAATCCCACTTTAATATATATTGCGTTATATAGAGGATTTCAGATATAAAAAGAATAAAAAAAGAGGGAAGAATTCCCTTTCACTCCCAGAATATTCAGGAGCCTATGCTCCATAAGCACAATTAAGCTTCTTGATTCACTTCAACCTTTTCCTCAATGAGGAACTCGAAATTGTCTCTTATTGCTGGATCAAGATAGTAAAATACTGATCTCATATCACTTAAATTGGACATTTTCTTAAGGATTCCTTTTTCTAATAATCTTCTAATACCATATCGAACGGTTCTTTCAGGTTGAGCAACTGATCCTAATATTTGCTTTTGAGTCATAGGACCGCTGTCATCTAGGACTTTAATTATGTCCTCACCACCACGAGGTAATTTGCGTCTTTTCATTTCATACACCTTCGTTTTATCCAACCAAACTTAATTGGTTGTCTCTCTTTAGAGTTTATCTAAGAGCCGGTTTTTTTGCCGTGATATTGTTCCCTAACTTTTACCCTTATAAATGTTTAGGAGAGCCAAATACCACTAATGCAGTATAATTCCAATAAGCTTCATACGTATTGTTAATACGTATGGGTTTTTTCCATTAACATCGGAATAGTTCCGACTCTAACGCTCTAGCACTAGTACTTGGCTTTCCTCACTTATATGTTTTTCCTAAAACATTGTTGAAAATATAAAATAGATATTTAAAAAATTTAGAAATTTGCATTTTTAAGTAATTTTTTCACTTCATTTAAAAAAGTTAAGACAATTAGTTAAACTTAAAATGACTTTTACACTCTTCTCTTTGTGACAGATTATAGCAAAAAAGAACTCCTTCTCTATTATGGTTCTGCATATATAACTATAGCAATACTTGAAACAATACTTTTTAGTATAATTATTGGGCGATGGAGTTTTCAAGATATTTTCTTGAACTTTAGCATATGGGGGATAACTTGGCTTGTGACAATGTTTGCTTTTCCTATGTTTTTTACAGATGCTAGACAATCAACTCTTGCTGTAAGTGGATATCTTGCTTTACTTGGATATGTGATTATTATTGCAGGTTATTATCTTGCTTACTATTTACATACAAAAAGTATTGAAAAAAGATTCGGAAAGAAACCCACTTTTAGAAATATAATAGATTTATATTTTCCACCTCCTGATAAATAATTACAAAGAGAAAACTTAATCTAACTCTTATTTTATTCTTTCTTGTGACGCTGAAGATAGGTTTTCTTGTTAATCCAATTGCAGGACTTGGAGGTAAGAAAGCATGGAAAGGCACAGATGAAATGGAATCTGCTTGGGATTTTTTTGAAGAAGGAGAGAAATACTCTTTCGAAAGAGTAAACAAGGCTTTAGAATCTCTCTCTACAGATCTTCCCCTCATGTTCTATTACTGTGGCAATCCAATGGGAGAAGAGATTATTAAGAAATTTTCTTTCGATTGTGAAGAAGTATACTCACCTAAAGAATCTCGAACTACAGCTCTAGATACACAAAATGCTAGTAAACTCTTTTTAGAGAAAGAAGTTGATTTAGTCCTCTTTGTTGGAGGAGATGGAACAGCAAGGGATGTTACTTCTATTATTGATGTAACTATCCCAGTACTAGGGATTCCTTCAGGTGTAAAGATGTTTAGTGGTTGTTTTCTTTATCGTCCCCAAGATTTAGGTGATATTTTAGATGAAATGATTAACGGTGATCTCACTTACTCTCCTGAAGATATAATGGATGTTAATGAAGACCTTTTCAGAGAAAACAAAGTACAAGCCACGTTATATGGACATCTAATGGTTCCACAAAAAGCTGGATTAATACAAGGTGGAAAAGTATCCTCTTCAGTAAATTCTATTGAAGTTTATGAATCAATCTCTCTAGAGCTTAAAGAGGAATTCAACATTCTACAAGGAATTACTGTTTTAGGAACAGGCAGCACAGTTTTTCATGTATTAAAAACTCTTGAAGTTGAAAAAACACTTCTAGGAGTGGATATTCTAATAGACGGAAAAATTCAACAAAGAGATGTAGATGAGGAAACTCTTTATCAAAAGTCTAAAGATCAGAGTATTCAGATTATTCTTACACCAATAGGAGGTCAAGGTTTTCTATTAGGTAGAGGAAATCAGCAAATAAGCTCAAAAGTTCTAAGAAATGCTAAAGAAGTTAAAATTGTAATAATATCCTCTGAACAAAAGCTAGAAACAATAGATAATTTAGAATTAGATCTTGATGAACCTTTGGAACTAACTGACATAAAAAATGGTTATATAAAAGTACTAACTGGTTATCACCAGTATTCTCTAAAAAGAATCAATATAATGCTTTCTGGTTAAATTTCTTTTCTCAACCTCATTTTTAGTTCATGAACATCATCATCATATTCTTTTTTGATTAATTCTGTTGAAATCTGAAACTCTGCACTTTTGATGGTTTTGCTTACTTCGTCTATTTTTTCAACTACTTCTTTTTTGTATCTTTCAAATTTCTCATCATCTAAAATTTGATTATGAATCATTCCGCTAAGTATCAACGCTTTTTCAACAAATACTACTACGGGGAAACAAACATCATATACTGAAGCTCTACCTTCTTCAGCTATACAGATTTTGAGAGATCTTGCTATATCTGGAAGGATAACTCCATCAACAATTAATTGTTGACTTTTATCATTAGCAAGATAATCTAATAGTTGTAAAAGACTATTTTTTAGTTCAGGTTGGAACATTCTGAAATCCTTTGGTTTTAAAGAAAGCAGATTTGCTTCATCATATGCTGCTGGAA
>JAEOTE010000125.1 GCA_016839945.1 Candidatus Heimdallarchaeota archaeon
ACCAAACATCAGTTATGAAACTATTACATGATTTTAAAGAACTGGATGATGAAGTAGTACTGCAACGGATATATGATTTAGTTAATAAAGAGATTATCAAAACAAGTGTAACCGATGATTACACTCAAACATTCTTTAGCTTGGATACAGATTTCTTTTAATTGCTTTGCTACTTTAAATAAATATAAATAAAAAAACAAAAAACTATAACCATACTAAAGAAAAAGACTATAGACTATTCGGGGCAGTTCAATGAGATTCCAGATAGGAAAAAACAGAAAATATGTTATTTTATTTCTAACGATATCATTACAGCTGTTAATTGTTTCATCTTCTTCTAACAATTTTTTATTGGTTCAAGCATCAAAATTTGAAGTTGAAAATCCAACGAAGTATGATTCAAGTTTTTCAAATAATGTTTATCCAAATATATTTTCGAAAGAAGATATAAAGTACAACCCAATCAATAACGTTACTGGAGCAGGTTCAAGTTTTACAGCAAAAGATATTTTGAATGTTTATGATGAACAGAATCTAAATTTGACATATAATGTTGGAAATGAAAATTTTGAAGATATTTATTTCATTAATCCAATCTCTGGGTATACTCCTTATTCCCTACAATATAATTTAACAAGTATAACAGCAAAAACTGATTGGTATCCAGTTGAAAGCAATACTGATGGTACTGAAATTGAAATTGGATATAATGCAGATAGAATTGCTGCAGCACAGGCATTCGAAGTAAAATGGGACTATGCTTTATTTTTGGGTTCAAAAATCTATCTTAAGTATTTAGGAAATACAGGAGCTCAGAATCTTGAATTAATTATAGTTAAAGCTGATGAAATTTCAGGTTATCCTAATATGAGTTATGAATATACAAATGACACAAATGATCCTTATAATAATGCTAATCAAATTCCTGAGAGTACAATAGATAACATTGTTTTCTACAATTTCACTGATGTAATTCTTGAAAGAGGTACATATTTTGTAGTAGCAAATGTTACTAATCCAGTAGCATCTGCTAAAAATTTTGATTGGTTTGGAAATACTCTAGGTGATGATGATGGAGATACTTATTTTAGATCACTTAATGGTTCTTGGTCTTTAGAAGTTGCAACTGATTTAACATGCATTCCATTATTACTCCCATCAGATGAGTTTGGAAATCCTTTGGAAATTACAAATCCTTCTAATATTTATCTCCAAGATAATGGGGGGGATATTCTAAGTATTACTCACTCAATTACTTCAATAGGTAGTCACACTCTTACTAGTAATACTTCAGTGGAAATCTCATTCAATAATTCTTATTCATTTAGTTTAGACAGAGCTGTATCTTCTAGTTATCAAGCTTTTAATTCCACTTATGGTGATTTCTCAATTTATTGGAATTTAACATGGAGTGTAGAATTTGCTGATCCTTCTCCTTACTCTCTATACAACAGAACATTCTTAGTCTCTGTTCCAAATGACTGGTCATTAATTTCAACTTGTTATTATAATGAATCAGATATTCTTAGTTCAGTGAAAACTGCTGAAGGATATTTGTGTGGTTTTGGTTTTAATTCTTCAGCAGGAGATTTAAGACTGGAAACAACAAGCACAAACTACATCCAAAATCTGAATCTCATCAGAGATAGTTTACCCTCACAGTATTATTATTTAGGGTATTGGACAAATGATGGAGAGACAGCTTTTGGTCATCCTGGATCTACAATTACAGCTGATCTTACTATAAGTAACGCAGTAACAACTGGAGAAATGAATTTCACAGTATGCAATCCTGATGGCATTTTGTTACCTTTGAAAAGCTCTTTACCTGCTAATCTTTCATATGTTGATACAACAGAATATACTCAAAGTGGAATTACTTATTCAAGTCCAGGTATTTTTACTTCAAGCATAACATTTGATCCCTCAGTGTATGGAACAGAAGTTGTTGGTACTTGGTCAGCTTTTATTTATTGGAATAATGGAACTGAGGTAGGGATTTTTTCTAAAGAGATATATGTTCAATGTGCTACTCGTTTCAATATCTCTTGGGAAGAAACTCCAGGTAATAATCAATGGTTATCTGATACTGAAGGATCTATTCTACGTAAGAATGGTGATTTGCTAAATTTACGAGCTACTTATTCATCAATAAGTGAGCCTTATTTTGATGAGTATGGTCTTTCTATTCCTAATTCAAATATTACATACTCAACAAGCTGGGGATTGTCAGGGAATTTCAGTAGTAATTATCCTAATTATAATCTGACATTTATCGCTTCAGCAACAGCAGGAATGCATTCAATTGATGTAAATACGTATGATAGTTTCTGCGAACCTCATTCTCATTCATTAGATATCGAAATATTCAATATATATAGGATTGAACCTCGTGAAACCGATATTAAAGTAAATTCTACTGATAATTTAGTTATAGCATTTAGTATGATAAATGAAACAGATCCAGCTGAAGGAGTTATCTTCCCAGATTCGGTTGAGCTTTTAATTAATAGTAATCCTGTTTCTAGTGGTTTTTATACGCAAGATACTGAAGGTGATTATACTACACTTTCAATCAGGATAGGGACTTATGGTATAACAGAAGGAACTGCGAATGTTACAATTTTAGTTACAAAAAGTAATTTTAGATCTGGATATTCTATTCAACCTGTTTCCTTTGATTTTGAGGTTCAAGTCTTCCCCGGTTCTACACCTTTTGAATTTCCATTTTATTACTACATAATTATTGGAGCTGGTATTTTAGTTATTTTCTTATTAACTATATCATTAATCTCTGTCTCTAGATCAAGAAAGAAAATTCCAACAACATTTGTTGATACAACAGATAAAGCAAAAATTGTTGGATTACTTGACAGTGTTTTATCAATGAAGAAGATTCTCTTTATCCATTCAGAAACAAGTCTCCCTGTTTATGATCTAGATATTGGCGAAAAAACAGAAGTTGATACAACATTGATTTCAGGTTTTCTCAGTGTTGTTGGACAAATGGGAAAAACAATAGGAGGTAGTGATACAGGTGATATTAGAAAGCTCGAATATAGAAATTTTGTAGTAAATGGTGTAAGCTCGGAAAATTATACTGTTTTTCTCTTCACAACATCTGATATAATAAAAGAGTTTACTGCTAAACTTTTTGATTTAGTCATGTGGTTTAATTACACTTTTCCTATAAATCAGGAAGCTTGGGATGGTAACAAAGAAACATATGTAAAGAATAAAAGATTAATCGAAGATAAAATAGCTGACTCTTTATATTTATGGATTTATTTCCCACTTGAGGTAAATCCAAGAAAAGAAAGTGAAGTAAAGAAATTAAAAGAAGTAAATCCAAAAATAGTTGCATTCATAAAGAAAAAGAAACAAATAACTCTTAGCACTTTAATTACTAAATTCCAAGAACAATCTCTAGAAGCAGTTTTGACTTCGTTTTTCACAATGGTAAATAGTGGATATCTAAGAAGAAGACAATTTCAATCATTTACAAATACGTAATCTGTTTTTGAACCCTTTCTTACCTTAAAACGATTGCTCAATACAATAAAAATTTAAATAATAATTCTTAAGGTTAAGAAAAGAAAGGTACTGGGGTTTGTCATTTGGATTCAAATTTATCAAGTGCTAAGAGAATAATTAACCGAGTATTCACTGTGTATTTATTGGTTTTAATCACTTTATCTACAATCAGCTATTCTACTTTGGGTAGTCAAACTAACAATTATTTTAACATTACAAGTAATCCAGATTCATTTACGAATATATTTCAGAATGATTTTAACGATAAGATAAAATTCCAGGGTAGTGGTTATGATTATACTCCAATAGCTAGCATCATTTTTAATGGTAGCACTTTTTCAACTAGTGAAAATATGGATGTAGAACATTCTATTATTACATCTACAAAGTATGTGAATCCAACAACTCGTTCAGCTAGTTTAGATATTCCTGCTCCAACTGGATACTCGGATGTTTCATTGGATTATAATATAACGAACATTGTAACTATAGAAGACTATTATAGAATAGAAGAAGTGGGGACAGCTCCTTATGAATTGAATAAAGATCAAGATATTGCTTTAGCACAAGAATTTGAAGTGTTCTGGGATTATGCGATCTTCACTGGGGCTAATATGACTTTCGACAATAATCGCGTTGGTGATTTTGGGACCTATCAAATGGATTTGTTCATTGTTAATTCTACTGGTTCAGCTCCAAATGTGACTGATGTATCAAATGTTTTGAGTTATTGCCTTTCTTCCCCGTTTAACGAAAGTAACTATAGCATTCTTGATGATACAATGAAATTCTATGATTTTGAGGATATAATTCTTGTAAAAGGCAAATATTTTGTTGTAGCAAATCTCACTGTAATTGATTCAGGAAATGATAGTGAATTTATCTGGGGAGGAAAAACAGGAACTAAAGATTCTGAAACCTATTTCAGAGACAATGGAGGTTCATGGAGTGCTGGTGTGAATGTTGATTTATCATTATTTGCAAAATTACTTCCATCAGATGAATCAGGTTTTCCTTTAACAATTACAGATCCAACTACTATAGAACTTGAAGATGATGGTAGCCCAGTATCTTCATTAACAGGTTCAATTACAAGTGGTTCTCACACATTAACAAGTAATACTTCCGTACAAATAAGTTATGAGAACAATTATGTTTTTCAAAGGTTATATGTAAGCAATTCAGAGATAATGGCATCCAACTCTAGTTATCTAGATTACACAAATCAATGGAATGTTAGTTTTGATATAATTGAAGAAGTCGATACAATATACACAAACATTAACAGGACTCTTCTAATTCCAACTCCTGATGATTGGGAATCAATAACTTTTTCACTTTATTGGAATAGCTCTTTGCTTTATTCAGAAAGAGTTAATGATGGGTATGAATTTTACCTTAATGATTCCATTTATGGTGGAAGTTTTGTTCTTAGAACAGAAAGTCCTAATTATATTCAAAATCCTACTTTTTCAGATGATGTGGAAGTAACAGAAAATTATGTTTTAGGAACTTGGACTCCTCATCCAACAGGAGATAATGCTACTGGAATACCCGGTTCAACTATTTTTACGGAAGCAGGAGTAAAGAATATTTCTACAAGCGGTGGAACATTTAATTTCACCTTATTCAATAGTAATGGAGAAATTATTCAACAAAAAAATTATACAGAATTACTTACAATAGATCTAATCTATAATGATGTCTCTAATTATTCGGGTATTGGTTATATTGATGGAAGTGTTTACAAACATAATATAACTATTGATCCTTCAGTATATGGAACTGATGTAGAAGGTTATTGGACAGCTGTTGTATTCTGGCAAAATGGAACTGAAGTAGGAATGTTTTCGAAAAGAATAGCAGTTGAAAAACCTACCTTAGCAGAATTTGAATGGGAAGAAACTTTAGGCCTGAATGACTGGACTAATGATACATTTGTTGAACTTAAAAGAATAAACGGTCATGGTATAGATGCTAATATTAAATACTATAACACAAGTGATCCATTTTTCACAGGCGTTGGTTCTGAAATTCCAAGCGCAATAGTGTATTATAATGCCACTTGGGGAGATTCTGGATTATTCAATTTTGGAGCTTCTGAATACAATAAAGATATTATGACTAATGCATTGATTGGAACGTATAATATTAGTTTAACTGCATCTGGCCCATTTCTAGAAACACATACAATTGAGTTCTCAATAAAAATAATCCATCAATTTGATATTAATCCAGAAAGAAATAATTATTATGTTAATTATACAAATTCTCTCAATGTTAGGTTTGGCTTAAGAGATATTTCTTATGGAAATGAACTAATCACTCCTGATACACTAGATCTAGTTCTTAATGGGAATCCATTAACACTATCAAATTATTCCTATGGTTATACTGACAATCTCATTGATATTTTACTAAACACTAACAGTTTAGGACTCGATATAGGAGATCACGAACTGGAAATAACGGTTACAAAAAACGATTTTGTTGCTGATTATGGTGTAATTTCAACAAGTACGAGTACCACTATTACAGTAACAGAAATTCCAACTATGATTGAAGTTGTAGATATCGAAACTGAATTAGACATCAATACTCAATCATCTCTTTCCTTCAAAATTATTGATACCAATCATTCTGCTGATATCTCTGGTGCATCATTTGATGTAATTTTTGATCTCCCTGAAGTTGAGCTAATAGAAAAGCACGAAACAAATGGAATTTATACTATAACTTTCAGAGTTAATGAACCAACAAAAGCAACGCTAAACATTTACCTAAATATAACAAAATCAGGATATGAAACAAAATTAAATTATCGAATACCAGAAGCAATAACGATAGATATTCCTGGACCTGGAATACCTCTAGGAGTTCTAGTAGCGTTAATAGCAGTAGCTGTCGTAATAGGTGGAGGAGCTGGTACTTTCTTCTTTTTAAGAGCAAGAAGAAGAACAAGACAAAGACTGTTAATTGAAAAGAAAGAAAAAGCAAGAAATCTTTTCCAAAGTGCGTTTATGATTAGGAAAATACTTGTTGTACATCATGAGACAAGTCTTCCAGTTTATGAAATGAGTATGGAAGAAAATATCGGTTTAGATTCCTCAATGATTACTGGAGTATTGCAAGCAATTTCCTCAATAGGAATGGAAATGATTGGAGCTCCAACAGGAGTTAAGAAAATAGAATATTATGGTTTTGTAGTTACAAGTGCTTATAGTGGTGCTTACACAAGCTATGTGTTTTCAGAAACTGAATTAGATCCTGAAATTGTAAAAGGTGTATCAAATCTAGCAAAATGGTTTGACGTTATATTTGGTTATGATTCAGAGCAGTGGGATGGTTCAATGGATCTATTCAATGAGTATAAAGATACCATAAATGAAAAGGTGTTTCAAGAGCTATATCTTTGGTTAGTTTATCCAATTGAACTAGCACCTGACACAATGAGAAAATATGAAAGTTTCTCTCCAATAAACAAGATGATTGTTGACTTCATTAATAGTAAGGAGAAAACCACAGTTATGGTACTGTTGGACAATATAAATGATTTTGATGATGAAGTAATTCTTAGTAATATAATTGAATTAGTAAAGAAAGAGATGATAATTACTCACACAAATGATTAAATTTCTTTCATCTCAGAATTTTTTTCTTAATTATACTAACAGATATATACATACACTTTCATCAGTATAGATAACAATTGGTGATTTAAATGAAAAAATTGTTATTTGTTATTTGGACTGATAATAAAGGAATTTTTACACATATCATGATGAATGTTTTGGATTTAAATGAAAAAGGATATGAAGTTGGTATTGTCTTTGAAAGCGAAGGATGCAAACTAGTGCTTCATTATGATGAGAATGAAAACGATAAATTTGAAAAAATAAAGAAACTAAACTTAGTAGCGTCCGTTTGCAAAGTTTGTGCAAAAGGAATGGGAGCTCTTGAGTCAGCTGAAAAACAAAATCTTCCAATACATGATGATTTGTTTGGTCATACTCCTCTCGAAAAATGGATTGCAAATGGTTACGAATTAATTTCAGTTTAATAATTTTCTTCACTACTTTTTCTTTTATTAGGTTAATCTTTAAATAGAATCGTTTCTATAAAAAAGAAGTTCAAATGTTGAAACATAAAGAAGGAAAAAAATGGATTGTAGCTTTCTTCACTCTATTCTTGAGTGTAGTTGTTTTTGAATCATTATTCTTACTTCTAATTCCTATGCATTGGGAGTTTAATGATTTCTTATCAGATACCTTAGGTATTAATACTAATTACGCCCTTATAATCATACTAATATTTTGTATTCCACTAATATATTCTATTTTCTTTTTAGTAAGAAATTTGATTTTCATTAAAAGGGAAGATAAAACAGATCCTGCTCTAGTAAATAAGATATTATCGATTTTGCTTTTTGTAATCACAATAGCTTTGCTTATTACTCTCATTCTTCTGTTTGGTGAAGATTCTGTAATAATTATACAGCTTTTAGAATATTATAGTATATTTCTTTTTATGGTAATAATTGTTGGATTTATTGTACTATTATATCCTCTAGTACCTGAAATAATTAGATTTATCAAGAAACCTGTTAAACCTTTATTTCAACCAAAAGCTAAGAAATACACAATCCTGTCATTCTTCTTTTTGTTTTATATATGGATCCTAGTTATGCCTATAATCTTTCCACCAACAAACGTAATTAAAGGAGAACTTCCCCCAAAACCGTTGATAATAGCTCATAGAGGTGGAGCACATTATGCTCCAGAAAATACATTAGCTGCAGGGATTTACACATCAAATATCCAAGCTGCAGGCTGGGAAATAGATGTAAGAATTAGTAATGACGGAATCCCCTTCCTAATGCATGATGATACTTTGGAAAGAACTACTAATGTTTCTGAAGAATTTCCAAGTCGTATTGATAATAGATCAGAGACATTCACCATTTCTGAACTTAAACAACTTAATGCTGGTAAATGGTTTGTAGACAATGATCCTCATGACACTATAAAGAAGGGGAGAGTTCCGAGCTCTTTAATTGAAATCTACAATGTTGCAACTATTCCGACCTTAGAAGAAGCTTTGAATTTTTCACGAGATAATAACCTAATAATTAATGTTGACTTTTATGGTCCTAAAAATGATCATCCATACTATAATCAGTACTTCAATACTTGCTTCTCAGTACTAGCAAATGCTGGAATAGATGAATTGATATGGTTGACATCATATAATGAGGAATGGTTAGAATATACAATGAATAATGCACCTAATATGAAAGCAGTTCTCTCAGTAGGTCTTTCTGATAATGTAAACTTGGAAGAATTCAAAAACTCAGGATATGATATGATTAACACACATCATGGAAGATCAAATAGACTCTATAGAGCTGCAGCTGAAGATGGCATCTCAATAAATGTGTGGACAGTTGACCTTTCATCCAGATTTCAACAGGTGTGGACTCTGGGAGTAACATCAGTAACAACGAATGAGCCAATTGTTTTTATTGAGATGGCTAAACCTAATTGGATAATTCAAAGACCAATTTACATAGTTATTTGGCTATTAGTTGACTTAATTGGTGTTAGTTCAATTTTAGTTGCCAGGTATATTAGAAGTAAAAAACAAATATAGTTCATCATAAGACGAGTACAAGAATTACGCCACAAATGGTTAGTAAAACTCCTAACAAACCGATTTTGTTTATTTTCTCTTTATTTATAACCCAAGATATCGGAAGAGCAAATAGAGGACTAGAAGCAGCAATCAATGACATTAAAGGCGCTCCAGCAACTCTTGTTCCTTCTGCAAAAAGAAAAGCTCCAGCTGAGGTTCCTAAAAGTGCTGCTATTAATAACCATCCCCAATGTTTCTTATTCCAGTTTTTAATTTTATATTTCGGCGTCCTCCAAGCAAACAAAATTAAAACCAAAGCAGCGAACGGAAAGCGTGCTGCATTTCCAATTAAACTACTATTAGCTTCAGTATTCAATAAATCAGAGATAATGTTCAAAACCTTGTCAGTATAAACAATACCAAAAGCCCACGAAATTGATGCAACCAGACCAATTGCAACAGAAAACCAAATCTTAAACCTAGGTTTTTCAATGATTGATTTGAATTTATTTTTAAAATTTGTAGGATTATCAATATTCTCATTTACTTCATTTTCAGCAGTAATTTTTTCTTCTAGATTCTGATCTTGTGTCTTGGATGTTAGTTCCTGACTTTTGGCGATTAATAAGACACCACCGATTATTAGAATAGCAGAGATATAAAACCAGTAGTAGATTTTTGTGTGAAGAATTAAAGCTGATAAAAGGAAGGTTATCAAAGGGAAAGTCATTGAAACAGCTAATGCTTTGGTTGTACCAAGTAGTTCTTGAGCCATAAAATAAGCTGTATCTCCAATTACTTGTGCAAATAGAACACTAACCAGCAGAAGAAGCCAGATACTGGATGAGAAAGAGAACATTTCAAGAAAAACACCTAGAATGAGAGCAGCAATAACAAAAGTTATTGCTCCTATTGTTGTCCTTACTGCATTGATTTGAGATGGAGAAGCTACACTCTCTACCTTTCTGATCATAGCATTGGAGATTACAAAACAAAGAATGGAGGAAACAGCTATAATCTCTCCAGCCATAAATGTGATTCAATTGAATACTTCTTTACTATTGTGGTGAAACGCTTCTTCATGAAATCTTTATATAAATGCTAAAGATTTGAGAATAATATCAAAAGGTGTTGTGATTTTGAACACTAAAAATGATGAAGAGTACATAATTGAGCAGTTCACTATTGAGAAAGATGAATTTGAAGAGTACTCGAAATTAATCACTCAAGCATTCCTAAGTGATGAAAATGCAATACAAGAAGGTGCAACTGTAGCATTTTCAGAGGACACTTTCAATATGGTGTTTGGTGCTCCTTCCATTTACAATAATTTATTTATCAGAGCGATTCATAAATCATCAGGACAGATGGTTGGTTTCTTAGGAGCTATTCCTCGAAATCTTTCAATTTTAGATAGTATTTACAAATTCGCTATCCTTGCATGGCTCTGTGTTCATTCTGATCATCAGAGAAAAGGTTTAGCAAAGAGGATGGGTAAGAAAGCATTTGAGATAAGTCTTAATACTGATTATGATGGAGGATTTTCTTTTCATGAACCTAAACAGCATGGAATAGATGTTTCAACATCTGTATCCAGAGAACTGAAAATACCTCTTCAGACAATAGCAACCCTGACTAAATTCGTCATTAAAGCGTTTGATGTAGATAAAGTTTCTACTGTAGTTAAACTAAGGTGGTATGAGAAACTAGTATTCAGATTTTTTGAGAAAGTAAAAACTGTTGATTCTAAGCAAATAAGAAATCATCTAGAGAAAGATATACCAGCTATGTTTGAGATAATTCAAGAGCAGGTAAAACGACATCAAGTATCTATTGTACCTGATTTAGAGGATTTCAAATGGATGCTAAAGAATCCCAACGTGAATTGTGTTGTTCATGAAGATAACAAAGGCAAAGTAAAAGGCTTTATGCTAGCTTGGGAATTCATTCTTGCAGGTATGGGCAACCAAGTCCCATATGGCTGGTTAGATATGGTCCACATACACAGATTGAATACTGAAGAAGCTAGCAACTTAGCGAATTATTTGTGTCAAACATCAAAGAAACGAGGATGGTTAGGATTGCAAACACCATACATCCCTTATTTTGATTTTAAACCATTGAAAAAAGCAAAATTCTTCTCCTTCAGTTATAAAATAAATATTGACATTTTCAACTTGAAGAATGTACCTATACCTGAAGAAGTTGAATCTATCTATTTTGATTGGAGATGATTTCGGAAAAATCCTAAAATTTTCTCCTTGATTGTTTGTAATTACTTTCTAGATATTTTAAAAACTACTGGATTTTTGTAATCAGGGCAACATACAGTAACACTGTCTTTTTCATCTTCCCAAGGAAAACTCGCTCCTATTCTAATCCCTAAAACATAAGGATAAATCGAATGAAATGCTGCTGCACAGATTTTTCCTCTTTCTTCTGGATATTTATATTTCTCTCCAACTTGATGTCCATATGGGCATGTTCCGGCTTCTAGAATACTAACTACTTCTATTGCAACTTCACTTTCTTCTGACATTTTTTCTCCACCTATCTATTCCGATTTCATACCATAAAGTTTTTCTCTAATATCTTGATCTGTCCAGCCTGAGATTCTTTTAAAGATCCACACTGCTTGTCCTAGGTGATTACTCTCATGATTAATCAATCCAGCTATCATCTTTCTTCTTGGTCTTTCTCCAAAACCAGTTTTAATTATCTCTTCCTCTTGTTCCTCTGTCATATTCTCAATACCTTCGCTAACTGCAGAAGAGATCCTTTGGAATTCCTTTTCCAAATCCGCTAATGAAACAGTATCGTCAGGTAAAGTTCCATATTGGAAACCTAGTTTTGTGTCTTCAAAATCTACATTAGGAATAAGATTCTTAAACCAATTGAGGGTTGAAAGTAAGTGTCTAAATATCAACTCAACTGACCAGGTGTCTTCTGTATACTTCTTGTGAAAAATTTCTTCATCTACAAGTTTGAAGAGCTTAAAATGTTGGTTTCTGTCCTCTTCTACTAGTTTATAATAATCTGCTAATGAAAACATAAAAAATTGTTTAGTTTTAGATATTTAAATCTGATTGTTAAGATGCATGCAATTGCCAAAACCAGAAAATCCAATAGAGTATAATTAGAATTGCACCTATTATACTAGGAATTTTCTTCTTTCCTTTCAATAGTTTTATTGCAGAAATATTCACTACACCAAAAACTAACATAAAAATGACGCTTGCAGCAGTTGCTACTATTTCAATATTGAATATTAATACAAAAATTATACTAATAATTCCAGAAGCAGCAATAGCTCTAGCTGGAACTCTTGTTTTCTTATTAATTTTGGAAATGGCTTTTGGAATAACTTTTTCATGAGATAACATGTAAGATAATCGTGAAGATCCAAGTAGTGTTGCGTTGATTGCAGAAGCAGCTGACACTATAGCTGCAAAAGCCATAATCCACCTGCCTGCCCCTTTTAGAAAAACTTCTGCAGAATGTGTAAGTATTACTTCTCCAATATTCTCTAATTCGAGACTCCAACCAAGAACTCCAACTGTTATTACAGCAACAGAAACATAAAGAATCAAAACAATGATTATTGAAAGAAACATACCAATAGGCAAGTCTTTTTCTGGATTTTTCATTTCTTCAACTGAATTTGAGAGGATTTCAAAACCTTCCATTGAAACGAAAATTAATACAGAGCTAGCAATAACAGGAAGGAAGCCATTTACAAGAAATGAGGGATCTGTAAAATTAGACTTCTTTACGGCGAAAATTCCAACTATTACATAAAGAACAAGTATTCCAATTTTTACTAGTACTAAGATATTTTGCGTTCTACTAGTTTCCTTAATACCTATAAGATTTAAGCCAATAAATAAAAGAACACTTAAAATTTGAAAAATAAAAGCTGAAATATTCGCTTCATAGAATGGTAGAGTTATTATCTTATCTCCAAACAGATGCCATACTTCTCCCAAATACCATCCAAAAGTCATTGCGTATAAGCTTACTGAAAAACTGTATCCAAACCAAAGAATAATCCCTAAAGATCCAGATAGCTTTTTTGATTTGAACGCTTCTCGAACGTAAATAAATGCTCCTCCAGCTCTTGGGTATCTAAGAGCAAGGTGAACATAACTATAAGCAGTAAAAGCACTAACAATGCCTGCAAGAATAAAAGATAAAAATGCCCCTGGACCTGTGTTTGAGATTACTAGTCCTAAAACAGAAAAAACTCCACCTCCAATAAGTGCACCAACAGCTATTCCTAAAGCTTCTTTTAAACCAAGCTCTTTAGAAAGTTCAACAACCTCAGCATTGGCTTTGATGTCATTATTGTCGGACATTTGAACCCCATTTTATGAGCAAATTTCTGTAGTAAGTTTAAGAATTTTTAGGTAATTCTCGAACTGATAATATCTGTTTTTAGTTAATAAACATAATAAATTCAAGTATTACAGCGCTTGAACTTATGGAATTATGAAAGAAAAAACCAGTTGAACAATTAGGAGAACAAAAGATACTGTAAAGAGAGACCAAACCAGTTTTTTATTCCAATTAGCTATGTATCTTCCATTATTCAATCCAAAAGGAAGAAGATTGAATATCAAATATATGTAGAAGAAAGTTGCGAGTATATTAAATCCTGAAAGAAAAATTGTTGGTAGTACTTGTATTCCAGCAAGAACTAGAATGTTAAATATAAAAATCAAAGCTTGCCAAAATAGAATCCAAACTACACCAGTTAGTGCAACTATACCTCTTTCTTTATTCCTATCGTCCACATCTCTAAAAACTAGAAAGCTTGGTAAGATGACAAATGGAATTAAAACACTGAATAAACCTACAAGGAATCCTTGCAGCCATAAGACATGACCACTTCTTACTCTCAAATTACGTGCAGCAATATTTTCAGCTACCATGTGTCCACCATATATCAATCCTATACTAACAAAATATATCAGCACAATCCAAGCTGTAGTTATATTTAGGGAAGCTCCTTTGAATAGAGTTTGATCAACTATAAAATGAAGGGTCATTATTACAAATGCATAGAAAGTAGCAGCTATTATGTTTACAAAATTATAATTGAAAGAGAAAAGTGAGAACATAGGAGACCTAAGAAGGAATCTATCTCGAGGTTGAAAAAATACAGATTTTTGTTCAGCATCTCTGGGACTCAGATAATCTGAACGTTCGATTCTCTTCGGTGGTTCTTCTTCTACTCTCTTAACAACGGGACTTACTTTAGCTTTCTTGTACTCGTCAGTTTGATAAATTGCTATTTTTAGACAATCATGCTGCTCTGGTAATCTATGTTTAGCACAATAGTACTGACTACATAGCTTACATTTGAATGGTAAAGAATCTTCTTCTTCACAATCTGGATAAGAGCAACCTTTCATTTCTAAATTCCCTTTCTCATATACACTTAAAGCACTTACTTTACATCATATATTGGATACAAACCCCAGTATTTAGCAATTTATCTCTGATTTTACTAGATAGTGGTTTTGACATCTTTTCCCAGATATTTTTTGACTTTGATTTCCCAATAATCACTAGGTCAGGTTCATATTTTCCAAAGATAAATTCCAATGATCTCAGAACTTTGTGACCAATTATAAATTTAGGCTGTATAATTTGACCAAAGCCAAAAATTTGAGAGTAATCATCTATATACACACTAAATTGTTTTTGTTCTTTCTTGATCTCTTTTTCATGCTTAGCTCCTTCCAAAGGAACAATATCTGGAACTTCAGCAATATGGTAAATTTTAACCTTAGCTCCTTTTTGAGGAGATGCTATAGCTGAAGCCCAACGTAGAAGGAAAGGATCTCTATCAGAATATGGTAATAAGACTGCAATTTCTTTTAATTTATCAGAAATCTTTTTTATAGAAGGAGGAAAGACTTGCAGAACTTCTGTGTCAATATGAGGTATCACAGAATTTGAAATACTTTGAATTGTCATCTTATCAAATATTGTAGGTCTTCTTCTTCCAGACATTATAACCAAATTGTGTTTCTTTTCATTCCAATACTCAATGATAACTTTTGGAACATTTTTACCTCTTTTGACTTTGAGTTCGTGCTCAATTTCAAATTTAGTTAGTTTCTCCCTGTATTTATCTATATATCCCCCAACCTTCTTACCTACATGTAACAAATCGATTTTTGCACCATATTCATGGGCAATGAAAAAAGCTAATTCTAATCCCATACATTCGAATGAATTTCCACCAATTGGAACTAATATATGTTCTAAATTAAGAAAAAACTCGTCTTGAAAATCATGGTGTAGCTTCTTAGGTATTTTGCTCATTCTGCTGTTCGTTTATATAGCAGATTCATCTAATATAAAGCTTCTTCTTCACTTAATTTCATAATCTACAATTTCATCATATATATTCTCTCAAATCAATTATATCTTCAGCAGAAGGTCCAGTACCTATAAATGCGACTTTGACTTTTGTTTCATCTTCAATCCTATTAATGAAATCTTCTGCTTCACCTTTAATTTGATTAATATCATTAGCTTTAGCTATTTCAGGAAAGATAATATCAAATTTAGTCACTGCTATTTGTGTAGCACCGTTTAATCTTACAGCTTTTTTAGCTAATTCATAATTGAATGGAGCAGCTCTTCGAGGTCTTCCTGTTACTGCACCATATTCTGTCCAACCTCTTTTTTTCACTTCATCCATAGGTAACTCTCCTGGGAGATCACCTGTTCCCACTCGAGTAACAAATGCTTTCAAAACCACCACTACATCTGATACTCTTGTTGGTCCAACTCCTATATCAGAGCATATTGCAGCTGCAGATGTATCTTTTGAGGTAACATATGGATAGCTTCCATGGAATAATGAAAGAAGTATCGCTTGACTACCCTCAGCTTGAACCTTCAGCCCTTGATCTAAAGCATCATTAATCTCAACACTTACATCAGTTAGATAGGGTTGTAATTCAGGAATATCTCTAGCTACTTTTAATTTTCTTAAAGCTCTGTCTACATTTGCAGGACCTGTACCACTACCAGTAGTACCTATTTTTCCTTTGAGATGTCCATTTGATGAGTCAAGCTCAATATGTTTATCCTCTATGATTCCTGATTGATAGTCAACTCCAAATCTTTCTTGAGTTTTAGTTTCTTCTAATTCTTTGAAAAGAACTTTAGGATCGACTAAAACTCCAGCTCCAATGAGTAAACGAATAGAGGGATTAATAAAACCTGAAGGAATCATTCGAAGTTTGTATTCTCTATTCTCAAACTCTATTGTATGACCAGCATTAGTACCTACACCGGCTCTAACAACAATTGATGGGTTATCAGATAAAGCGAGGTAAGAGAGAATTTTACCTTTGCCTTCATCTCCCCAGAAACCTCCACATATTACTGTAAGAGTCATAAAGTTTCACTGAAACAAAATATACTATGTCCTTTATATATTTTAGTCAATATGATGCTTAATACAATGTCAAAAAGAAAATATTCGGTTTTTATGCACTAAATATAAATACTAAAAATCGTATAGCTTTTGATTAAAATGGTTGAAATCTGGAAAATAGCTTGGATATCAAACTATTCTGTTGAAGTTTTACAAGAGAAATATGCACTTGTAAGGTTTAGAGATTGTTTCAGGAGAGTGTTAATTTCATGAAATATTCGAAATATAGACATGAAGGAGACAGTTTGGAACTTAACCTTTTTGTTAAAGGAATTGGTTTGAAATCTCTTCACCTTGGACTTTGGCCAAAGGGGCAACCTTTAGCTTTTGATGATGTGTCGGAAGCTCAAAAAAAATTTACTATAAAATTAATTAGCATGTTTCCAAAAGACGTAGAAACAGTTCTAGATGTTGGAGCAGGAATAGGTGACAATGCGATTTATATGGCAGAAAAAGGGATGAAAATTACATGTATATCTCCATCACCGAGTCAAGAGAAACATTTTGTAGAGAATATTCTTCCAGAATATGAAAATGTAAATTTTATCCGAAATAAATATGAGAATCTTGATATCAACGAGAAGTTTGATGTAGTATTAATGAGTGAATCATGCACCTATTTCCCAATGAAGAAAGGTCTTGAACAAACAAATAGGTATCTGAAAAAAGGTGGATACTTAGTTGTGGGAGATACTTTTAGAAAGGATAACAGAACAACTTTCAAAAACCTACATAGACTTGAGTCTTACATAGAAACTGCAGAAAAAAACGGTTTAATTCAAATGGAGAACATTGATGTAACTGACCAAGTGATTCAAACAATAGAATTAATCTATAATGTACTCAAATATATCCCACCAATTACAGAGGTTATACTTGATTTCTACAAAAGAATGTTTAGGAGAAAATATTGGATAATTTCTAAGCTGGTTTCAACATTTTTCCCACAGGAGCTTAACATAGCAAAAGATATTCTGTTTGACGCTGGACTACGTAGAGCAGATCCAGAATTATTCCTTGAATACATTACATACAGATTTTTAGCTTTTAAGAAAGAAATTGATTCTTAGTAGACAGTGTTATTTTACATATGCCTTTATCAACTTGAATAGTAGAAAAGCTAATAAGCAACCATTCTACGTTAAACTGAGTAAAAATGTCCATATATGGAGCAGTGAAAATTGTTCTTCTAGGCGATTTTGCTACAGGTAAGACTACTCTAAAGCGAAATTTTATGGGTCTTCATTTAGATGAAGTGTATATGAGTACATTAGGAGTTGACTTAGCAACACACAAACATCTTGATGAGGATATGGAGCTAACTTTTCAAATTTGGGATCTTGGAGGACAAAAAGATTTCAGAGAAATGCGAAAAAAGCATTATGCTGGGTCAGAAGGTGGATTATTAGTTTTTGATAAGAGTCGTCCAGAAACTTTTGCTCACTTAAAAGAATGGTTGGATGAGGTAAGTACTCCTCTAAAAGAGAAAATTCCTATAATAGTTCTAGGTAATAAGAACGATCTTCTTGATGCTGATAACAATCAAAGATTTGATTTAGAAGCAGAACAATTTGTAAATGAATATAAAAATAGCTTTGAAAATATCGAATTGGTAAATTATTATTCTACTTGTGCATTAACAGGATTGAATGTTCAAAGAGCTTTTAGTGAATTAGGTAGATTAATTATCAGAAAGAAAAGCGATGAACTAAAGATATAAAGAAAGGAAAGAATTAAAATCTGTATTCTCTTTGAAGTTTTAAAAAAGATTGGGAAATACTATGTCTAACGGAATTGATTTTGGTGGCATTTTTACAATGCTAATACCAATCCTAGTTTTTATTGCTCTATATTTAGGTTTTTATGTATGGGGTAAATTTGCTAATAGAAAAAAGAAAGAAGGTTATTTTGACGATGTTCTAACCTCTTTAGATCCATTTATACTCAACTATTCAAGAAAAGATCCTAATGATAGGCAAGTAGAAATTAGAACTCAACTGAATGAAGAATTTTTAGTTACAAGTGCATCAACTTGGTTGATTCTATTACCTAGAACAAGTTTTCCAACAATGCTTGTTGATGGATTATTTTTTAGAAATAAAGATTCCGTTGGAATTGCTGCTAACTTTGCAGAAAAACCTAGAGTCCTCTTTGAGGTAATCCCATATCGATTAAAATCTGCAATCAGGAAAGACTTTGATTACCTTGTAGAAATCGATGATATTGCTACACCAAATGTAGAGGTTAACGAATCTTTCCTTATCAAATCTAATAAACCAAGAGTACTAAATCAATTAGTTAGAAGTAAAATGTTCACAAAAAATTTAGAGAATTACACAAAAGAATTACAATGGATATCTGTTAGAACAGACGAACCAAATTTCGAGATGAAGTTTAGCATATCAGACAAACCTGCAGATCTTCTAGCATTAATGAAAATGACAATGACCATTTTGAAATTTTTTGGTCAAGTTACTGAAAAAACTAAAGACCAACCAATACCTGTTGTATTAAAGAAAGAAACTAAGAAACTATCAGAAAAGGAAAAACAAAAACAGGAAAAAGAAAAAGAGAAATATCTCAAAGAAAGAGAAAAACGTAGAGAGAAAGCTAGAAAAGAGGAAGAAAGAAGAGCTAAGAAAAGAGCAAAAGAGGAAGAAAGAGCTAAAAGAAAAGGTAGTTAAAACTATACTTTCCCTCTTTCAATGTTTTCATATTTCATAGTGTTTAAGGCAATAATTTATATAGTTTCAAGAAAGAAAAATCTTGAAAATATTTATTTAAATTCAGCTATAACATCGATTGTTAACTATTTTATAATATACGAGTAATATGAGGTAAAGGTAAGAAATGACAAATACAAAAATGAAAATTATAGTTGATAGCACTAGTGATATCCCTGAAGAATTTGTTAAGAAGTACGATATTGATATAGTTCCTGTTTATATCCAATATGATGACAAAATGTATGCTGATAGGTTTGAGCTTAAATCTTCTGAGTTTTATAATGTTTTAAGAGAAGTTGATGAGCTACCAACAACTTCGGCCCCTCCTCCTAAAGATTTCTGGGAAAAAATTACTGATAGTGTAAAGGATTATTCTTCAATTTTTATAATTACTTTGACTTCTAAACTTTCAGCAACATTTCAGAGTGCAAAAATCGCTGCATCTAAAATGAAGAATGTAAAAGTTCATCTTTTAGACTCAAAATTTGGTTCAGGTGTAGCTACATTTTTATCTATTGCAGCTGCAAAACTGTCAAGAAAAGGAGTTCCAGCAGAAGAAATAGTTGAAAGAGTAGAAAAATTGAGAGATGAATCGATACTTGTTGGTTATGTTGATAATCTTGAAAATCTTAAGAAATCTGGAAGAATTTCTAACTTAAAATACTTTGTAGCAACAATAACAAATTCTAAACCAATTTTAGAGTTACGAGATGGAATTCTTGAAGCGATTGGTAAAGCATCAGGAAAACAGAAAGCTATTAGGAAAGTAATTTCGTCATTAATGGATAAAGTGAATAAAGATAAGAAGTATGATATGATGATAACTCATGGCGATGATATTGAAACAGCTGAATTTCTAATGAAGAAACTAGAAAAGAAAATACCAATCAGAGAAAAACTCATTAGTCATCTGACTCCAGCTTTAGGGGTTCATTTGGGTATTGGAACAGTTGTTGTCTCTTTAGTTCCAATTATTGATTAATTCACAACGATATTCATATTAGATCTCTTTAGCTTTAAATTGCATTGCTAAATCTATGACTTTCCATATGTGTTCAGGAATATCTGAAGCCATTAATCCAACTCCATATCTTTCAGCTGCATGCTCTCCAGCTTTGCCAGAAATATAAGCTCCTAGGCAAGCTGAAATGAAAGGATCGTTGTTCACAGATAAGATAGCAGCAACAATTCCTGTGAGTGTATCACCAGTGCCAGCAACTGTCATTCCTGCATGACCTGTTTGGTTGATTTTGGTTCTATTTCCATCTGAAATAATGTCTAAGTGACCTTTGAGGAGGATTGTAGTTTGCCATTTTGTAGCAACTTCAGCGACAATTGTGCAATCTTCTTCTAAATCACCTGTTAGTTTTCTTTTGAATATTTTTGTAAACTCTCCTCTATGTGGGGTTAATACTGAATTATGATATTGCAATAAAAATAGATGTTCCTCATCCATAATACTCAAAGCACTTGCATCAATTATGATGTTTCTTTTTTCCTTATTACTTAGTAATTCTAGAAGTGTTTCTTTCGTAGTATCTGTTTCCATCATACCTGGTCCAATGACAAATGTTGAACCTTTCAATCTTGGATGTTTATACATTCTAATAATATCAGATGATTCAATTTCTCCCTCATGAGCTGGTATCGTAATAAAATCAGGAGCAAAAGATGCGACGGTATTCCTAATATCAGTGGGAGTTAAAATAAATATCAGATCTGCTCCAGTACGAAATGCTCCCATTCCAGCTAAAACTGGAGCTCCAATATACTCTTTTGAACCAGCTATTACTGTAACAACTCCGTTTTGTCTTTTATGACTATCCACACGTCTTTTGGGGAAAAACCATTTGAGATCACCAATCCCCACATATTTCTCAGAATCAATAGGAATGCCAATATCTCGAACAATAACTTCAGCTTTTGGAAAATCTCCTTCCTTTATCTTATTTCTGCCTAAACAGACAATTTTGTTTGCATTTCGAATATATAACTTATTTTCTTCCTCTGGATTGTAACCAGATGGAATATCTAATGCCAATAGGTTTCCTTTATATTTTGAATTAAGATATTCAATCATTGATTTATATGGCTCTCGTGGAGTTCCAGTAATTCCTATTCCCAGAAGTGCATCAACAATAACAACATCCTTTTCAAGATTATAAAAGATGTTCTCAACTTGTTTAACTTCTTTTACATAAGATATCTTCTTTTGTGGCAAAATTTCCTTTAACTTCTTGAAGTTCTCTTGAGAAGCAAGAGAATTGAATTTCTTTTTTTCTCCAAATAAAAACAAAGAACACTCATAGTTTTTTTGAAGTAAGTATTTGATTGCTACGACTCCATCTCCTCCATTGTTTCCATATCCTGCTAATATTGCTATATTTTTACTTGAAACACTCTTTGCAAACTTATCTACTTCTTCTGCTACAACTTTACCTGCAACCTCCATCATTTCAAAGATTGTAATTCCTGTAGCAAATGCATTATCTTCTAAAGCTCTAGTCATTCGTATTGTAAAAAAACCATTTGTCTGTTTATTCATCGAATATAGTTATTTTTGCTTTCTAATAACTTTTTTTAAATAAATAAAAAGGGGGAAGCTTCTAAACAATCCCCAAATATTTACGTGCTTTTTTATGCTCTTTTTCTAATTCGATTTTAAGAGCAGAGGTCAATTCATCCCCTATTAATATTTTTTCCTGGAAATCAATGAAGGCAGTCTCAAAGGAACTAAGAGAATTATCAATAAGTTCTTCTTCATTATCACTTTTTTCAATAAAAGTGATTGTTTTACTCAAGTTTTTTGTGATTGTCTGCAAGAGTTCTGCAGCTTCTTCTTCGTTTTTGCAAAAACTTAGTATCTTTTTAGGAGTTTTAAGTGGAAAATCTAATCCTTCCATCTCTGTCATTAAATCATACATTTCTGCATTAATGCCCTCCAATTCATTAAATAATGATCCTAGTGATGAAAGGTTGGATAGTATAACTTCTTTCTGTTTTGCAACGTCTTTTTTTTCTTTGACAACTTTTCGTATGTCATGAATCACTTTTGGTCCAATATCGACAATTGTCTTTGTATTCTTACTCCATTTATTGCTTACTTCATCTAAATTCTCTTGAAAAGATCCTGTTGCGTATGCAAGAGAGTCTGTCCTTCTATATTCATTCTCCATACATATCACCTATGGAATCGAAAGGGTATAACTATAATTATTAAAAATGAAAATGAAAAAATACAAGCATTCCCTTTCGGAAACATTACATGAATAACTTATCATGTACATAATTAAACTTAACGTTAGATTCAAGGATAACTTTTTTTCTCAAAAATCGATGACTTAAAAATAACATGAACTAAGTGTCATCAAAATGCCTTACTCTATGAATTCCAATGATGTGAAAGGAAAAACCTTGGATGTTCAACTGTACATTTCTCAATGCGCCTCTTTGGCACACAGTCTCTTGTATATGACTCAAAAACCAGGTGGGGCATCATTTTCTAAAGAATTTGAAGACACAAAATCTGAGCATTTTCTTGCTGGGGGAAGTAGCTTATTCTCTCCTATATTCGGTTTGGCAAAAAGAGGGATGCTAGTAGCTGAGAATCATCTGTGGTATGAGGATGCTGAAATTGGTTTCTTCATTATGAAGGGATTAGAAAAAGCCAAAACTTGGTACACACCATCAGGAAATACAATCCTTGGGACCATAATAATGTTTACTCCAATAACACTTGCTGTTGCATACAACTATGCCAATGAAGGAATGAAAACTAATATCAAACTCAATCTTGATAATGTTGCAAATATAAGCGAACAATTTCTCAAATATTCAACCACTGAAGATTGTATTTACCTTACAAAAGCGTTGAATAAATTCGTATCTGATAGGATTCTTCCTTCTGATAAAGAAGATGATGATTTTAATTCTTTTATTCAAATACATCAGCATGAAAGAACTAATTTGTTTGAGTACTTAAAATTCTATGAAAATAGAGATCTAGTTTTCTATGATTTGTCTCATAAGTATCATATCACATTAAAACATGGATTTCCAACATTCACAAGAGTTTTTGAAGAAAATCAAAATTTCAAAAATGCAATAACACAGACATATATTACACTTCTATCTGAAAGAAAAGATACTCACTTAGCAAAAAGATTTGGTAATGAAATAGCAACTGAAGTGAAAAAGAAAGCTAAAGATGTTATTAAGGCTGGTGGAATCTTTACTGAAGAAGGAAAAGATTTAATCCTAGATTTAGACAGATACTTACGAACAACAAAGAAGAGGATTATAAATCCAGGCTCAATAGCTGATATTACTGCTACTACTGTTTTTCTAGCACTGCTTCAGGGATATCGTCCTTAACTATAACTTCTTGTTCAAACATCTTCTTGGTGGTTTCTAGTAATTTTGTAGCTGATACTGGCTTTTCATATTCTAGAATAATTAGTCTATTTAATAGTTTTATTAGAAGTGTTGAATCCTGATCTGTAGAAATGATTTGAACATGAACTGGAGAGTTAAATAAATATTGAAATCCTTTTTCTGCAGCTTTAAAGAGATCATGCAATGCTTTATGCTTATCAGAAATTTTTTCATCAGTTAAGACAGATACCAAACTCCTTCCATAGATATCTATTCTATCTGGTTTGAAAGTTTCTAAAAATGTTTTTTCTATCTGTTTGTGTGGTTTTGTCTTAAATTGTCTATATTTTTTAACAACAAGTTCTTCGATTTTAGATTCCATTATAATTACAGCAAATGGGAGTACTATTGTTTGTACTACGTTTCCCCCATGAGTTAGTAAATAGCAATTTCCTTTATTGCATTCATTAATTTTGGATGAGATCTTACGTAGACTCTTGCTTAATACTTGATAAATTGAGAAACTGTCTATATTGTAGTTAGGTGCATTTGCTCTTACAACCAAAGGTTGGTTTTCGACAGAAAACAAACACCATGCTGTGAGTTTTTTCCCTTCAGCTGATTCAATTAAAGTGTTAGCGATTTCTGTTCCACATTGAAGCAGTATCTCTTTGCATTCATCATGGAATTTCTGAAAAACACTTACATTTCCTGCAAAATTCTCAACTTCTTCCTTATAATTCTCTGTGAAATAATCAGAAATACATGCACTTACATATTCTGCATATTCGTTGGGCATTTCATCCGATACTTGAAGAATGAAAATAAGTGATTCCTTAGATTTGAGTAGATACTGACTTTCTTCCAATAAAACCCTTGAAAGTTTTTCTTTCTCTGTTTCTTCAACAAATCTTAGAATAGCCGTAATAAGACCAGAAACTAAAACCTCATCTCCCCTAGAATACTCTTTATAGTCAAAAACGGGTAATCCATGTTCAGTTATTATGAGTATTCTTTTAATTAGCAAGTAGTCAACTCCATATATCAAATATATTTAACGTTTGTAATATCTCTTCTTTCTTTGGAATATCTCCTAAAACTTTCTGCTTGGAAACTATTGTATTAATTAAAGACACTAATTTGGTCTTAGATTTAAGCTGAACCACTTGTTGGAAAAACATGAAATTATAATGGTATAAGTGTAATAAATAATTATCCAAACAAGCATGTTGCAATACAATGAAGAAATTTGTGTCTCCAAACTTAGTTTTTTTAGGATTTTTTGGAAATAAATAATCTTCTTTTTTGGAAGATAAGAAAATCAGACTATTAAGAAAGTCTTTATTCTGAGGAGAAAACACTTCTGGAGAACTGAATATCACAAACCTACCTCTTCTTTTATAAGCTGCAATAACAATTGGTTTATCATCGATAAGAGCAAGAGGGATGTATTTCTTTATTCCTGATTCTTTCATGAATTTTTTATTGCTGTTATAGTCTATCACATGTGCTTTTGTTACCATTAATTTAGTTCCAACAAGTCTTGTTTCTTCTGCAATCTTTGGAAGTCCATAAACGAATTTTGATTGAAAGGATATCCCTAACTCTTCACTCATCTCTCCGAAAAATCTCCCTAACTCTTCCCATTTTTTTGGTGAAGGAAGTGTAAGAATCAGGCATCCACCAATATCTATGTAAGATGTTAATTCGATAAAAAGCTCTTGATTTAATTTTTTCTTAGGCAATCCTATAAACAGAACATGTGATTTCTCTAGTGTTTTTCTATCTAGTCCGCCACTGACTTTTTTAATAACATTAAACTTTATTTGTGCAGTTTCAGAATCTATTGAATCTATAATCTCTTTTGCTTTAATTTGTTCATTTAGGGTGGTATCAATAGAACAAACTTTCATCTAAAATAGAATTGGATGAGTTAATATAAACTTGTTGCGATTGAGGAAGAAGTTTGATTTACTTCAATCTTGTTTTTTGGCTTTTATTATCTTCCTTAAATCTCTTCTCAGCTTTCTCGCTGCATTGCTTTCAGGAGCAAAACGTAGAGATGTTGTTACTTCTTCATATGCATCTTGAAATTCTTCTTTCACCTTTAAACTTACAGCTCTCAAAAGGTGTGCTTTTGCAGATGTATGAGGTACATTTAGCTTCTCCTCTTCCACAATAGCTAATACTCTTCCTGTATATTGTAAAACTTTCTCATGCTTATTTTCTTGAGCATATAGGACTGATATTTTGGATAAAATACCTATATTTCCATCATCATTTTCTATATAGTGTTCAAGTAATTCTATGCTTTTTCCTCTTAAATCGGAAATATTGTAATAATCAGCTGCTTTAGTTAATAAAAGGGGATTTTTAATTTCGGAGAAATGCATTACTCTATAATAAAAAAACAAATACAGTCCTGCACCAACAATAACTGCAAGAAATTGACATATGATGAAGAATATATCTTCTGACAAGAATGCTGATGAAAATGGAAGATAGAGTAAACCTGCACATATCAAACCTGTTACACTAATCCATACCCAGAAACGTGTTCCAAAGAGAAGTATGAACCTTTTCTGACGTATTGTTTTTTCATCTTCCCCCTCAATCTCTGTTATCACTTGAAGACTGTCTGTGACGGTTACATTTCCTGCGAATTCTATCAATGAAAAGACAAATAGTAGAATGTAAGTGTATATAATTGCTACATTAGTATAACGATCATCAGGACTGATATATCGTGTTAAAACTAATAAATTGTTAATAATAAGAGCGATTAAAGTATAATTTCTTAATATCTTAATGTGCACTAAGAATATTGAACGAGTATGATGTATTTGTTTTGGTAAAGGACGTCGACGAAATCTTGCTAATCCCCACCCTACTAGAACACTTACTGAAGCTGGAAAAGAAACAAAAGACATTGAAAGATCAACAAAAGAAAGCAAGAATACAATTGATCCCAAAATTATCATGCCTAAATCTTCATTTGATAAAGCCATTTCTATTTCGTCTTCAAACATATTAATCACAACTCATTAGGTAAGTAAAAAAGTAAAGGTATTGATAAATCTGACGTATAAACTAACAAAAATTAGTTTATCCTTTCATTTGTTGCTTCTTTGGTTTTTCTATCTTCCTGATACATGATTTAGACTGTTTACTTAGGACTTCTTCTTCTAACACTTTTGCTAGTCGCTGTACTGCTTCTAAATGATGAACCAGCGTGTCTAAATAACTAAAAACATCTCCTGGGTAAAGCTGAATATTATGTTTTTTTCTTACTTCTTCAGCTATTCTTGAAGGAGAATATCCCTCATTTCTTAAATCAACGATAATCTTTGAGAAATTTATCTCACCACAACCACAAAATGGTTTGTCAGAACAATTACAATCTAGGAAACTTTTTGTCCAATCAGTAAAGGTATCAATTACAAACTTAGAAGGATTCTTTCTCCCCCAACCATGTCCAGAATAAAGATCTAGAACTACACCAGAGAAGATATTTGTGGAGATTGTAGATTTTAAAATTCTTTCAATTTCACCATGTAGTCTTGATGATAAATGAGCCGATCTAAATGGTTGAATTTTGATAGCTAAATTATATGCAAAATCTTCACTGAAATCTTTTGATTTTTGCCTTTTAATCTCTTGAACAAGACGTAACGCATAAGAAGGAGCTAAGAAGGATAACGAAACTGCTTTTCCCAACTTTGTTGGATAAATAATTTTATTTTCAACACTAATCATTTCCATTTTTCTAAGAGCCTTCATATTCTCCCTTAAAGGAGTAGATCTACCTAATATATTAGCAAAAATCATTTTATCATTGGAAATTTCTACTTTTCCAAATGAGGTAACTGTTGCCAATATCTCTTCCTCCTCTTGAATAGTATCAAGAACTGGGTCTACATCCTCAATTGGTTTTGTTAGTAAATCGAAAGCAATTTGTTCTTCTGTTTCTTTTTGTCCAACGAAAATCTTTCTTCCTGGTTCAACAAGCATATAGACTTTCCCTTTATCATGATACCCCAATCTTCCAGCTCTCCCAAGCATCTGGTGAAATTCTGCAACAGACAGCCAATGAATCCCCATAGCTAAATTATCAAAAATAACTGTTGATGCTGGAAAATCTACTCCTGCTCCTAAAGCAATTGTAGTTACTACGGTTGAGAATTTACCTTTCTCAAAACCTCTTTCAACAATTTTTCGATGCTTAAATGTTAAACCTGCATGATAAAATGATGATTGAATTCCTCTTTTTTTCAATCTTTTAGCAAGTTTTTCACAATTTCTTCTAGAATTCGTAAAAACAAGAGATTGTCCTGCATATCCAGTACTTGATACTACCTTTTCTTCATTTTTACACAGTTTATATAGATGATTAAACCGTTCTTCTTCTCTTTCTGTTAAAACTGTGTGTCTTTCCAAAGGAATAGGACGATCAAGATATGAAACATAGTCAGCTGAAAGATCTTCTGCTAGTTTTTCTGGATTTCCTATAGTTGCTGAAAGGTAAATAAATTGAGCTTTAGGAAATAATGCCTTTAATCTAGCTATTAATCCATTAAGACGAAATCCTCTTCCTTCTGCAACTAGCATCTGAACTTCATCTATTACAATAACACCTAAGTCTCCCATGGCTTTATGTTTTCCATCTCTTAAAAGAAAATCAAACGCTTCATAGGTTGCTACAACTATATCAGAAGCTTTGAAATCATCATCGATAATTGGAGAAAATTCTCCATCAATCTGTATTCTACTCATCCCAACTCTAATTGCAGTATTAAGGTTGATTTTCCTATATCTTCTCTTAAATTGTTCATATTTTTGATTTGTTAAAGCAACTAAAGGAGATAGATAAACAAATTTCTTACCTTTAAGAGCACTCTTGATTCCTGCTATCTCACCAACAAGAGTTTTTCCAGCTGTTGTCCCAGCAACAATAAGCAAATCATTTCCTTCCATCAGTCCACTCTCCAGTGATTTCATCTGTATTGGAAGAAGTTTTTTTATTCCTTCTGAAAAGAGTAAATTTCTTATTTTTGTAGGTATTTTTGTTGCATCACGTATATGTAGAGCTTTTTCATAGGTCTTAGCTGGTATTATATCAAAAAGAGTTGAATCTGGATTATTAATAGGATCCTGTTCTGACCCTAAAGTAATGTTCTCTAGTACAAAATCTAATTCTCCTTCTCTCTCAGCTTGTTGTTGAAAGAATCTTGTTAATCCCCCTGATACAATCAGATTACTGCGTTGTAATTCTTGCTCTACCTCATTCTTACAACAGTAACTACATATTCGATGATTCTTATATTTAATCGAATCTTGTTCCAAAGTTGTCCACTTATTTCTCTTAAACAAACAATACCAACATAGTTCTGCAACTTTAGGTTTTGATATTTTGAATGTAGAACAATACTCAAGAAATCCCTTTCTATCCCAAGGAACATCAGTGTCTAAAATAAAAAGAAAATCAGCTTCTCTTAGATGTTCAGTAGCTGTTCTTGGTCGGAGGTAGATGTTTGAGCTTCGACCAATCTTTAAATATTTATAGACTCTCAAATATTCTTTCTCGTAAATAAATTGCAATCTCATGTGTGTAATGAAATTCTTATCTTTCTTATCTCGTAGATGAAAATACACTATATCAGTAGAGCGCTTATTTTTGTTCCAGTTGTAAAGCACAGCAATATATGGTTTAGGTAGTTTCATATTAAATCACACAAAAGAAAACAAATTCTTTTATCATTCAAATTACGTTGAATCTTCTCCTTTAGTATCAGTTATTTCTATTGATTGTCCACAACCTGTACAGAACTTCGCAGTAATTGCATTGATTTTCTCACAATTTTCACATTCTTTTTGCAATTTGCTTCCACAGAATTTACAGAATTTCAACAATTTTACTTCTTGTGAACAACTAGGACAAATTACTGTTTTATCTGATGTTTTTGGTTGTTCTGCAGGAACAGGAGAAGGAGGTTTTTCTTGTGTTGATGGTGCTTGTTCTTGAGTTGCTCCTGGTATCTGTAACCATGCAGGTCGAGAAGGTTTGTAACTAGAGGATGGTGTTTCTGTTTCAGCAGTTGATGAAACTGTTATCTCCTCTTTCATTTCTGGATCAACTTCATAAATATACTCTAAAATAGGTGTTTCTTCTGGAACAACAATTTTCTTTTTTTGTTGCTTCATAACTGCAAGAGCTAGGAAATCTTTTACATTTTCTTGATCAGAACCACAATGAGGACATATCTTTGTACCTTCCTCAATTTCTTCCCAGCATGCTAAACAATTTGATGAATTCATATGGGATTAAGCACCTATCAGTGATTTTAACTAAATATACCAGTATTTCTTTCTATTTAACACTTGATATTTATATTTCTGCTATTTTCTTAATGTAATCTCTTATAAAAATAGCTTTCAAACACAATAAAACTACATCGAAAAGATTTTAATGTAAATAACTAATCAAACGATGAGAACAATGCCCAAAAAAGTTAAGTTGATAAAATGCAAAAAATGTGGGGAATCTTGGATACCAACTGATGTTCCTACAAATAAGGAATGGACTAAAGTAGCTCCAATGCCATCAGCTGATGGTTCAGTAACTATCACAGTAATGGCGACATGGAATTGTCCAAAATGTGGGAAAAGTGTTATGGGAGCTAAAGGGAAAACTAAAGGCGAATTCAAAGAAGAGGACACTAAAAAATACAAAATTGAACATGCTTTAGACTCTGGTGAAAAATTGAATCTTGAAGAACTAGCTGAGGATATTGGTGTCCAAGTTGAAAGCTTGAAAAAGATTATACCAATGTATGTTAAAAAAGAAGGAATTAAAGGAAAAATTGATGGTAATTACTTTATTCCTGATAAATAGAAATACTAGATGGTAAAGTTTTTTAAAGCATAAAAAAAATCACGGTCAGAAAGTCAGAAGGGAAAAAAATGGTTTTCACTGCATATGATGGTATCTTAACAGGAGGATTGCTAACTTTTCTACTTGTCTTATTCGCTATTCTTTCTGTAATAGCTTTGATATGGTTTGTTTTGTACATAGAAATGTCTCAGAGAAAGAATTGGAAACTAAGCGTTACCATCCTTGTAACAAATAGTCTGATAATTGCTTTCGAAATACAATTGATTCTTCTAAAGGTTAATGTAGTATTCTGACATTACAAACTTATCTTTTAGCTTTCTAGCTTTATTTTTATCTATTCTTGAGAGACCATAAAAAGATTAAATAGGTAGTTCAACATAAATCATCAAGATTAAAAATCAAAGAATAAAATGCGTGGTTTCATGGATAATCAAACATTTTTACATTTCTTATCAAAAGGGGAAATCGTTTCAGCTATACAAACCTCAAGTAAGAAAATATCCGTGAAATCAGATGAACAAGCAAGAGAATTATTCGTAAAAGCTATGAAGAATAAAGAAATAACAGCTTCAAAAATAAGAAAAACATGGTCAAAAGCAATGGAAAATTTGTTCTTTTCCGAATTCCAACATATGTTTTCATTTACACCTACGAAAAAATTCGATACTTCTACTAAGCTTAAAAATGCTTTACAAAAAATGTCCAAAGAGATAGAAAAAGATCTTAATGTTACAGTTTCAAATAGTTATATTTCTAAAATTTCCTCTTCTCCTTTACATTATATGTATGTGTTATCATTCAAGAAACTAAAAGATTTTCAAGAATTCTTATCATTACCACTTTCAAAGCAACTTCTAATCTCAATCTTTCCTGAAATCGGTTTTGCTGCTTTTTGGCCTTTACCTAAAGATGTGAAATACAAATATTCTTCACAATTGTTAAAGGATGCTCTCACTAATCTAACTGATATTAAAATTAATGCTCTGTTACTAAGAAAATTTACCACTCAAGAAACCATAAATAAACTGGGAATCTCTACTCCACAAGAAATAGCAGGATTTGCTGGTTTGGATGTCATAGAATTCAGAGGACCTAATGTTATGCTAGGATTATCAGGTCTAAAAAAAAGACATGATGCTAATGTAGATGTAATAACAAGGGTTGGTCCTTTCACAGAAATTGAATCAGATACAATTCAATTGATCTGTGGAAAAGGTGTTCTATTTAAGAAATATGAGGGAATTCTTTCTCTTCTAAAAGTGCTTAAATCTAATTAATTTCAAGTTTTCCAAACTTTTACTTCGTAAAACTGTGATACCTAAAAAAATATAATAAATGAAATGAAGTTCAATAAAAGAAAATAAGGTTTCTAGGAATGATTGAAGTAATTCAAATTAGTAGAGGAGGTTCAGGAGGAGTAACAGGAGCTAAAATCCTCGCT
>JAEOTE010000126.1 GCA_016839945.1 Candidatus Heimdallarchaeota archaeon
AATGACTGATGACTCCTATTTCATATCAACAAAAAGCAGTTTAGATGAAGTTAAGAATCATTTAGAGAACCAAGATTTTATTACTAATGTGAAAATAAAAGGAGACACCATTCTTTTCCATACTAAAGAGTTAGAACAGCTAAACACGGTAATTGCAAAGATGATGGAAGATTTTGAGATATCATCTTTTGGTCCAAATATACCTGATTTAGATCAGATTTTTACAAGGTTGGTGAATGAATCATGAGAAGTTTTCCATCTATTCCTACAAAAGCACTTATTCTGAAAGAATGGAAATACATCAAGGGTAAGATAATCCCCCTTTCAATTGGATTAGCTTTATTTGGGTTTTTGACTGTTGGTATGCTCAAGGTACTCCCCAATCTAGCAGAATATCTAGAAGGTTTAATACCAGAAGTAACACCAGAAATGTCAATTGAAAGTTTTGTGAATAGTGCAATTAGTGTGATTTCTATCATAGCGGTTATTCTATGCGCAGACGCTGTAGCTGGAGAAAGAGAACATAATACACTAGTTCTTATCCAAACCAAACCAATAAGTCCTTTCTCTGTTATTATAACAAAACTCATTGCAAGATATTTATTAGTTTTATTTGGAACAATTGTCTCAGCAATTGTTCTCTACTTTAGCACTTGGGGATTGATTGGTTATCCCGATATCATTTCATTTATTCTAGCTATGTTTGTTTATGCGCTTACTTTATTCGCATTCACGAGTATTGGAATATTCATATCAACTATTGCAAAAAGTCAGATCTCAGCAGGAGCAATTTCTGCAGGGATTGTTTTCTTAATCACAATTATTTCTTCCCTTCTAATGTTTGAAGAGTTTCAACCCTACAACATCTTTATGTTATCTGTCAATTTAATCTCAATTGATTTTCAAGCTTCAACAATCGCAATAGGATGTTTTGTACTTTTTCTAGTTGGGGTTGTATTTTCTGCATTATCCATTCTACGATATTATAGTGAAAAAGAACCAACAAGAAAGAAGGTTTAGAAAAGGAGTTTTTCTTGAAAGAGGATAAAATTAAAATAAAGCACTGTATTAGTTGATGTGAGATTAAAAGGTGATTGAATGTTATTATTAAGTCCCAAAGATGAAGTAGAGGAAAGCTCTGAAACAAATGAATTCGACCTTGGAATAGTAGGTCATGGTCCAGCGGGTTTAACTGCAGCAATGTATGCTTCTCGAGCCGCAATTTCAGTAGCATGTATTGGAAAAGATTATGGAGGGCAGATGGGATTAGCCTTAGAAATTGAGAATTATCCAGGTTTTGAGAACATCTCAGGTATCGATTTAACAGATAAAATGAGAGCACAAGCTGAGAAATTTGGAACAAAAATCGTTTACGGGGAAATTTCTACAATTGATAAAACTGATGATAATAAATTTCTTATCAAAAGTGATATGGGCAACTATCTTGTTAAGGCTTTAATCTTAGCTACTGGGGGAAGACATAAGGAATTAGATGTTCCAGGAGAAAAGGAGTTTATTGGACGAGGTGTGTCCTATTGTGCAACTTGCGATGCAGCATTTTTCAAAGAGAAAACTGTAGTTGTTTCCGGATCTGGAGATGCTGCGGCAACTGGAACTTTAGCTTTAAGTGATGTTGGAGCTAAGAAGATTTACTGGGTTTCTAGATCTGATTATCTTAAGTGTGAACGTATATATGTTGATAGAGTAGAGCAAAGAGACAATATTGAGATTCTATATAATAAACAGATTACAGAAATTAAAGGAACAAATACAGTTGAAGAGATTTTGTTTAGTGATGGAACATCTCTCAAAGCTGATGGCATTTTTGCTGAAATTGGTTCTCTCCCAAATACTGAACTAGCAATTGAACTTGGAGTAGAGCTGGAAAATGATTTAGTGAAAATTGATGATGACTGTAAAACTAACATCCAAGGTGTTTTTGCTGCAGGTGATGTTACTTCAAAAATTAAAAATCCTCTTAGTCGTCAAGTGACAACTTCAGTAGGTTTAGCAACTATAGCAGCAATTAGTGCAGCAGAGTACTTACAAGCAAGAAAAACAATAAAGAAAGATTAGGTTTCTTTCTTATTAATTTTAAAAATTATTCGATTTCTTCTGTTTTAATTTCCTTTATATTATTTTTTCTGCTAAAAAAAGGATAGATAGACTATCAATGTCTATCACTTTAGTCTCTCATTCTACTTCTTACTGTTAATACTGCTAACACAAAGAATAGTAAACACATACCTGCTACCACTGTGAAATCTAACCACAATTCTTTGAATCCCCAACCTTTCAGCATGATTCCTTCAAAGAGATTAATGCCATAGGTTAACGGCACAACATAGGAAACAGGTTGTAGCCATGCAGGAAGGCTTACTATAGGCACCAACATTCCGCCTAATGCCATGCTTGGGAGAGCTGTTAAAGGAGCGAATTGTATAGCTTGTAATTCATTCTGTGCGAAGTTAGACAGAAAAACAGCCATAAAAACATGAGCTATTCCAAATAGTAAAGCAGCAAAGATTAGAAGAAAGACATTACCTTGAACTTTTGCTCCAAATACAAACACTCCAAAGATAAGTACGAGTGCTATCATTAAAAATGCAATAAGTAATATTCCAATTACATATCCTAGTAATCTTTCAGAAGATCTTAATGGAGTAGAATATAGTCTATCTTGAGTTCCTTGTATTTTCTCTCTTACAATAGTTATTAAACCTACTATCAAAAGCAAAAATATAATGACAAATGCTATCACAGAAGGAATACCTACATCTAAACCTGTAAATTCTGCTCTATCATGAGCAAGTATTTGCACAACTTTAATTCCTTTCTCTCCTAATGCAGAGTCTAGAGCGTCATGTATAGCACCTAAGATACTAGCTCTAATAGTTGGTTTTGTAGCATCAATATAGACAAACATTTTTACTGTTTCGTTATCACCTGTTAACATTTTAACAACTTGTTCGGAAAAATTAGCAGGTATGTATACTGCCGCATAATAATCGCCTTTCTCAACTGCATCTATACCATTAAAGTAATCTCCAAAACTTACATCAACACTTGTATCATTTAATAAAGTATCAGTAATATTAGGTCCTAAATGTAAAGCTATTGGTGGAAAAGGATGAGTATAAAGATTATCTTGATTATCAACTAAAATGGGGACATTTTTAACTTCACCAGTAAAGGCTAAACCAAATATAAGCATAACTACAATTGGAACAACTGATAAAAGAGCAATTGTTCTACGGTCTCTTCTTAATTGATTTATTGTTTTGAAAGCTATAGCAAGTGTCCTTTTCATTGAGAAATTGAGATTTTTAGATTTAAATTCATCTTTCTTTTTCTTAATCATCGATAATCTCACCTTCACTTAATTTAATGAAAATCTCTTCAATCGTAGAAGCATCGTGTTTTCTTTTAAGTTCTTCAGGAGAACCTTCTGCAATTAACTTTCCAGCTCTCATCAATCCTATTCTATCTGCTCGTTCAGCTTCATCCATAACATGACTAGTTATAACGAGTGTAACCCCTTCATTCTTTAATGATCTGAAATATTCCCAGAAAAAGGTTCTAAGAATAGGATCTACACCAACAGTAGCTTCATCAAAAAAAACAATTTTTGGAGAATGAATCAACGAACAAGCAATACTTGTCCTTCTTTTCATCCCACCAGAAAGATTCTTTACTTGTGTTTTTCTCTTCTCTTCTAGTCGTAAAATCTTAAGAAGTTCTACAAATCGAGGTTCAAATTCAGTTTTTGACATACCATAAATAAGAGAAAAGAATCGCACATTTTCTTCCAAACTCATATCTTCATAAATCGAATAATCTTGCGGTGCGACACCTATATAGTTTGTAATAAGTCGTCTGCTTTTCGGAACTTCATAACCGAAAACTTTGATTTCACCTGAAGTAGGAAATAATGCTCCACTAATCATGTTAAGAGAAGTAGTTTTTCCACTACCATTAGCACCTATTAAAGCATATATTTCTCCCTTTTTAATACGAAGATTCAGTCCATCAACAGCTTTGACTTTACCAGTTTTGTATATTTTTACCAAATCTTTTGTTTCAATCACATATTCGGTTTCAACAGCCATATTATCACCAAATGTTCTTTTTAAACCAATATAACATAACTACTACTAGTGCTATAGTATTATTAAATGTTTCAAGTAGTTGATATAATAATTAAAAAGATTATTTATGATTTATTGTGCTAAATCTAAAAAATAGAAAAAGGAAGGAGAGCTTGTTATTATGATCTTTCTGGTTGTGGTTTCAATCCTAGAACTTCACCATACCCATCCAAATCTAGAAAACCATGTCCACTTATATTGAAGAGAATAGTCTTTTTCTCATTATTCTCTTTACATTTGATTGCTTCATCCATTGCACATGCAACACTATAAGCTGATTCAGGTGCTGGTAGGAATCCTTCTGCTTGAACAAATTCTCTTGTTTTTTCGAAGACGTATTTTTCATCTGCTGGATATGCAACTGCATCTAAATGTCCAGTATTTCTTAGAAGACTCAGAATTGGAGAACTTCCATGATATCTTAGACCATCCCCATAGATTGGTACCATTGTTACTTGATGACCTAGAGTATACATTTTCAGCATTGGTGTCATTTCAGCATGATCAGCAAAATCGTCTTTGTACTCTCCTTGCAAATTAGGTGCAGCTTCACTCTGAGCTGCAATAAACTGTATTTCTTTGTTTTTTGTCAAAGCTTCACCCATCCAAGGGAGAGCAATACCTCCAAAGTTACTTCCACCACCTAGGCAGGAAATAACTGTGTCTGGATATTCACCAGCAATTTCCATTTGTTTCATAGTTTCCAAACCGATTATAGATTGATGTAGAAGTACATGATTCAAAACTGAACCTAAACAATAAACTGCTTTTGGATCATTTTTTGCATCCTCCAATCCTTCAGAAATTGCAATTCCTAACGAACCATTGTGGTTTGAATCCTCTGCGTATAATGTCTTTCCAAACTCAGTTTGAGTGCTTGGAGAAGCAAATACATCAGCACCAAACATTTGCATGAATTTCAATCTTTGAGGTTTCCACCTATAAACTGCTCTAACCCAGAAAACTGTGCAATCCAATCCTACTAGACTTGAAGCATATGCAAGAGCATTTCCCCATTGCCCAGCACCTGTTTCAGTTGTAAGTCTTTCAAATCCTTGCTCTTTAGCATAGTAAGCTTGTGCAAGTGCTGTATTAACTTTATGACTTCCTGTTGGACTGTAAAATTCTGATTTGTAAAACAGTTTTGCAGGTGTCCCTAATTTCTCTTCAAGTTTCTTAGCTCTATACAGTGGTCTAGGTCTGCCAGCAGCTAAGAATAAATCTCTTATTCCTTCAGGGATTGGTATCCATCTTTCAGTAGACATTTCCTGCTTAAGACATTCACCAATTAATAGATTGGGAAGATCACCAACTCTGGAATATCCTTCAGGAGGATCCATAGGAGGTGGAAGTGGTTCTGGTAAATCAGGAAGGATATTATACCATTTATCAGGTAATTCATCTGCTTTTAGAATAATAGCTCTATCGTCTGTCATTTTCTAAACCTTGTTTTTAACTATGAGTTCTAACAACTGATAATTATAAATTTTCCGCAGGAATTTAACGTTTTTTTCTAAGTAAAGCAAAAACTGCCTAATTTATTAATAATCTATATTTTAAGTGATATCCTTTAGTAGCACTTCTAGGTCAAATAAACAGATTTATCAGTTGTATTTCTTTGAGAAATTTATGAAGGATTTAGTTCGAGAAGTAAGAAAAATAATGAAGAATAATATGTGGTTAGTTCTCTCTACAGCAAATGAGAAAGGTAATCCACAAAGCTCAGTAATTGTTTATGAAAGTGATGGAAATAGTTTCTACTTTGTAACAGGAAAAAACACATTAAAAGCTAAGAATATGAGAAAAAACAACAATGTTTCTGTTACAATTCCATTTCGGATTAATCTTCTGCACAAACTTATACCAGCACCTCCTGCTGAATTGCATTTTAAAGCGAAGGCACAGTTTCTTGAGAGAGAAAGTGAAGAAGTTCAAACAATGTTAGCTAGGATTCTGAAATATGAAGAGAAATCTGGAGTTAAAACTGAGACAGTCTATGTAAAACTCACTCCTGGAAAGAAAATCGCAACCCATGGAGTAGGAATCAAGCTTTGGCAATTAAGATTTCCTGAGAAAGCTAGAAATGTAGTGTCATTTGACTAAATCTGAACAGAGATTCCTTTGTCAAAGACTCTATTTTCTGTAGGTCTAGTAGGAGAAAATCTTCCGGACATCATATTCATTAATTAGATCTTTCATTTCTTTATCAGATGGTGGTGTCTCGAAACGTTTAGCTGCATCCAACATTTTGGGAAGAATCTGCATATCGCCTGCAGTGATGACAAAACTATCTGGAAGACCCAGTGACCAATGTACAGCTTTATCTATCGCATCTTGGTTTTCTAAAGGTTCATAGAAATAAGTATTGTATCTTCTTGCTTGATTCTCCCACGGTCGTCGAGTAACTGATTTGATTGTTTGCACTGCAACATTACGCTTTTTACACAACTCAATCAGATCATTGAAATCAGCTGCATAGCGGGGATTCTGCATCATTGTGTAATTATAAGGGAGTAAAACTGAATCAAAATCAAATCGATCCAAACTTCGTTTGTGCATTGCTGCAACCTTGCTTCCGTGACCAGTTACGCCTAGATACTTAACTAGACCTTTGTCGTGTGCTTCAATAAATGCAGCTAAAGTTCCCTCAGAACTCATCGCTTTTTCCCAGCCTGCAGGATTTGTCAAACCATGCATCTGCCAGAGATCAATATAGTCAACTCTCAATTGTTTCAAGGAACGCTGAAGATCTTCCATAGCACCTTTATATGAACGACTTCGAGTCTTGGTTGCGAGGAAAAAATCATCGCGATGTTTCTCCATCCATTTTCCGATACATTTTTCTGAATTTCCATATCCTAGTGCCGTATCAATATGATTTATACCATTCTCTAGGAGTATATCGAGTATATGATCAGCTTCCTCTTGTATAGCTTTACTTAATGCGTATCCACCAAAAATAATTTTAGAACTAGTATGTCCAGTACGACCAAATTCTTTTTTGGGTATCATTGTTAATATCTCCTTGATGACTATTAGCTATTAGCTATTAGATATTTTGACAGCTTCTTTGATAAAGCAACAAGAGTTAAAATTGGTGGCATTCCTAATGGACTAGGAAAAGCACTTGCATCACTAACAAAGAGATTTGCGATTTCTGTTTCTTGATTTTTATCCAAAACCTTTCCAATAGGAGCTGTACAACATGGATGTCCTGATTCATATGAACCTCTTTTAATCGTCTCTGGATTTGCACCAGATGCAATAAGTATTTCTTTATTGATTTCATGAGCTTCATCTATTTTTTCCTTATCCTTTTTAGTTAATGATTTGATGATTGTGCCATCATTTCTCACTTCTCCAGTTATCTCATCACGTATCTTTGCCATCATACCAATCATTCTTTTAGCTTTCACTTTCCTAGTTTTTGCTAAAGCTCTGAGTTGGTTAATCGTGTTCAACTTTACAGGTTTAAATCCAGTGATATCTTTAACGAGTGTCATAGTTGGATACATATATGGAGCTGGAAACAATTCCTTATCTTCTAAGAAAACATCAAGATGAACTGCCATTGTATGTTCATTAGCCATACCAACATCCTTTGTATAACCAAATATTGGTTCAAAAACATCTGTTGCAAAACCTTTTCCTGCTTCGGATATACCTGAATTCTGCAAAATTATTGGAGTTCCCACTCCACCAGCAGATAAGATGATGTTTTTGCCTTCTATTGTATGTAAGCTACCATTTTTTTCAAACTGGATACCTTTAGCCTTACCGTTTTCTTTTATTACCTTTCTTACAGAACTATTAAGAGATAGATCTGCACCATTTGTTACTGCTTCCTCGATAAACTCCAAAGTAGTCCATTTTGCACCAGTTGGACACCCATACATGCAGTTGTTACATCCCACACATTTACTGAAATCTACACATTTTGGAGTAGGTTTCATCTCCAATCCTAGAGATTTTGCACCTTCAATGACTCTTCTTGTTCCTTCACCTATTAGATGTTGAGGGAAGAAATTGACCCGTAAATCTTTTTTAGCAGATTCCAGCTCGCTTGAGAGATTTATATCCCATTCTTTGAAAATTTTGTTTGGAGGAGTAGCAGCATTACCTTGCGCGATATAGGAGGATCCACCAAGTATTCTAGCTCTACCAATCCAAATTCCACCATCAGTTATCAAGAATTTTTTATTTTCGTCAATATACACTTTGGTTAGAAGTTTGTAAAATCCAGTCCCTGAGAATTTTGGCCCATATTCAACAATAAGTGTCTTTTTACCAGATTTTGATAGTTCTTTTGCTATGGTTGCCCCTCCCGGTCCAGTTCCCACAACTATGTAGTCATATATCTGTTTGTTAGACATTACGTTAACACCTTACAACAAAAACAATATATTCTCAATTCTATTAAAAGTTCTGTAATTTTAGCAAGAACTAAGATAATATCTATATGGTAATACTTTCCATAGAATTATCAAAAATTGTGAGCTTAGATTGAATGTTTTTAGGAATATCTTTAGAAATTTTAGTCTTTTCTTCTGATTCTAGATGCATTAAAACAATCTGTTCTGGTTTAATATACTTCTCAATTATCTCTTGACCCTTTGGATTTAGTATAAACCAATTAGAAAGAAAAGCTACATCTATTTGATCGTCAATCATTTCTTTATATGGTTCTATGCTTTTTTTATCATCATTTGGAATTGAATCGCCAACATGAAGTATCTTTTTTTCGTCTATTTCAAGAAGAAACATTAGATGTTTTACAGTAGCATGTTTATTTACTTTATCTCCTGTAATTTCATTCATTTCTAGATATTCACTATGAGGTACTTGATAGATTTTAAGTTCGATTCCATCAATATTCATAGTTTCGCAAGTATATAATTTTGGTAAACAGCTGTTTATTTGTCCTTCAACAAGGTCATAGATTTCACTGAAATGTTCTTGGAGTATATTTTGTATCTGGGGGGGAGCAACTAGTTTTGTTTTAGAGTTATTGCTTAGATGCAGAATTGTAGTATATGGGTCAAAATGATCATAGTGATGGTGTGTAAATAAAATGAGATCTATTTTGTCAAAAGGGGCCACTGCTTTTTGCATTTGTTCAAGTACATGGGGTTTTATTAGGTCGTAAGGCGGGTATTCTCCTCTATGAAGGGAATCAATCAAAACGGTTTTGTTCTCTGTTTTAAACATGAAACCTTCATTAGAGATGTAAGTTATTTCCATTGATATTCATCTTTTTCCATGTATTTAAAAGAATATGCATCTAGTTTTAAATATAAATTGGATAACTAAAACTTATTGTTAGAAAGGTGAGTATAATGAATGAAAAGGAAGAGAAACTAACCATTTCTAGAATCTTACTATACCAATTCCAAGATAAATGGCGAATATTAAAGCAAGCAATAGAAAAAATCCCAGAAGAAAAAATGCATAATGGAAAAGGTGATTGGACTTACTCTTGGAACATTTATCACATTATTGAAACGGCTGATTTCTACATAAGAGATTCCCATGAAGACATGGTGTGGGGAAAAAGAGTAGGAGTTGACTGGGATAAAGATTCTAAAGAAAAAATCAATGAGAAGAAATCAGAAATCACTAAAGAGTTTCTTTTAAATTACTTAAAAGAAATTAATAAGAAAATCACCGATGTTTTTACAGATTATAGTGATGAAGATCTAATGAAAAAGGATGGTTTTTATTGGTTTGATTCTATACTTGGTAAGCTTATTTACCTCTTAAGACACAATCATCATCACATTGGTGAACTGGCACACTCATTAAGAGAATGGGAATGTGAACGAATAAAATGGGGAAGGTAATTAGCTGAAAATTGGTTAGATATTGATATCTTTAATTCAGTAATGGGGCGATTAAACAAGCAGAAGTTTACGGTTGCAACCGAATTTTGATATTGCAGCTATATGAACTTATAACTACTCAAAGAAGAAATGGAGTATAAAGAACAGATAGAGGTTTTACAAATTTTTGCAGTTGGGGCTGAATTTAAGATATGGATGAAATTATTAAGTGAAAACAAATTCAACATTTCACTTAAGAAACTTCCACAATTGTTTGCAATCACTTTTATGACTTTTATATTCTCACCATTAAATTTAGTTGAAAGCATCATTGCTTGGAGACGAATTAAGAGATATAAATTGAAAGAACAACCAATATTTATTCTAGGTCATTGGAGGAATGGAACAACCTTCCTTCATGAACTACTAGTCAGTGATCCTAGGTATGAGTTTATGACTCTGACTGAAAGTGTCTTTCCCAATTTATTCTTGTTCTTTTATAGTATCATTAGACGAATATTTGGTTTCTTCCTTCCAGAAACACGTCCTCAAGATAACCTCAAGATAAATTCTGAATTACCAAGTGAACATGATTTTGCTATGGCAAATTTAAACTCGATGTCACCCTATTCTGGTGCTTATTTTCCAAATAAACAAGACTATTATAACAGATATTTAACATTACAAGATGTATCGGAGAAAGAAATAGAAACCATGAAAAAAGACATGGATTATCTTATAAAAAAACTATCAATAAGAAAGAAGAACAAGAGACTTGTAATGAAAAGTCCTCTGGATACTGCTAGAATAGATATTCTCCTAGACCTCTATCCTAATGCAAAATTTGTTCACATCAGTCGTGATCCATACAAAGTATTTTTCTCAACAAGAAGAATGTTTCAAACACTTATACCAATCATGCAACTACAGAAAAGTTATCCTGACTTAGATGAGTTTGTTTTCAGTAATTATGAGCGAATATATGAAAAATACTTTAGTGATGTTGATTTAATTCCTGAAGAGAATTTTGTTGATATTAGATATGAAGACTTGAAACAAGATCCATTAAAGACAATGAAGATAATCTATGATGAACTAAGTTTAGAGGAGTATGAGCAAGCTGTTCCTAATATGCAAAGACATCTAGATAAAAACAAGAATTTCAAGGTTAGCTCATACAATATCACTACTCAGGAAAAGAGTAAAATATATACCAGATGGAAAGAAGTTATTGATAAGATGGGGTATTAGTATACTTAATTTCCATTTTTTGTGTTTTTTCAGAAAAGAATAAATTATGTTAGAAATTAGCATTTATCGGGAATTAATTTGTTAAGTCAAGAAATTTTCGAAAAAAGAAAGAAACAAATTTTAGAGGATTTGTTTGATTTCATTAGAATACCAAGTATAACAAGAGAAAAAAAAGATGTTAAAATTGCAGCACGTTGGATAATTGACCGTTTGAACAAAACTGTAGATTATGTTGAAATGATTGAAACTAAAGGAAATCCTGTAATAATTGCTGAATGGAAACCTCAAGTAGAGAAAGATAAAAAAATCACAATCTTGTTCTATGGTCATTTTGATGTCCAGCCAGTAGAACCTTTGGACAAATGGATTTCTCCACCTTTTGAACCTGAAATTAGAGATGGAAGAATTTATGCGAGAGGCGTAGGAGATAATAAAGGACAACTTTTTGCTAATTTGTGTGCAATAGAATGTGTTCATGAAGCTAAGGAATTAGGTGTGGGAGTAAAGTTTGTTTTCGATGGTGAGGAAGAAACAGGTTCTCCATATCTTGATGATGCATTAAAAAGTAGAAGTGATTTCTTTCAAGATATAGATTTAGTTGTTATTTCTGATGGTCCAGCAGATCCCACATGGAAACCAACAATTGAGTTTGGTGCTAGAGGGATAATGACCATGAGAATAGAATTGGAATCATCAAATACAGATGCACACTCAGGTAATTTTGGAGGTATCCAGCCTAATCCAATTTGGGATTTGATTTCTATTCTTAAAACTATGCGAGATGATAATGGAAAATGCCTTATTGAAGGATTCTATGATAATGTTTTTGAGCCAAGTGAAAGAGCATTAGAAGCTGCAGATAATCTAAACAGAGATCCTGAAGATTATAAGAAACAATTAGGAATTTCATATTTTGGAGGAGAACAAGATCAACCTATTGAGCATAGAAAAATCTTCCGTCCAACATTTAATATTAGAGGTATACAATCTGGTGGAGTTCGTAAAGAAGCTAAAACAATAATCCCAAAAGAAGCTGTAGTTGATCTTGATATCCGTCTTGTTCCTAATCAGAAACCTGATGAAATAAAACACCTAGTTTTAAAACATCTTGATAAATTAAAACAACAATCCGAAAGAATGCGAAATGTACTTGAGAGATGTAAAGTAAGTTTTGAAGCTGCTTTCTATCCACTTTTCACACCTATTGAGCTTCCATGGACAGAAATCTTAGAGAAATCTGTTAGAGAAGGATTTGGTGAAGATCCATTAAAAGTTCCATTAGCAGGAGGAAGCTTACCTCTACAACCCCTATATGAGGTGACACAAAAACCTATTTACATTATACCTTATGCTCAGCCTGACGAAAACAATCATGCTCCTAATGAGAATATGATGGTAGAATGGTTTGAGAATGGTATAAAAACAAGCATTATACTCTTGCAAAAACTTAAAGAGACGAACAGATAGACTGTTTAGGCTCTATCTTTAAATATGTAATCCCTCTAGTTTATGTTATATGTATGAGTTAGTGGGAAAGTGTGGATGCATTTGTGAGATATGTCCTTTATACAAAGAAAATCTATTAACAGATGAAGATAAAAAGAATACTTCTATAGGCTGTGGGAAGTATCTTAATTGGAATCCTACTCCTGAAAAATTAAAACAATGTTGGGGATGTCAATCAGATGAAGGATTCAAATATTTACCTAAATGCAATATGAGGATGTGTGCAACTCATAACAAAATTGAAAACTGTGCATACTGTTCTTCTTTTCCATGTGAAGATACACAGAAATTTAGCAGAGAATTAGTAGAAATGAGACTAGGAGAATCTGTGCCCGAAGAGGATTATCTTAAGTTCATTAAGCCATGGGAAGGAGCAAAGAATTTAGAAGAAATAAGGGATACACTTTCTAATCAAGATATTGTAGAAATGAAACCAAAATCAGCTAATCTTAGAATTGTTAAATTTCCAGAAGAAATAAAAAAATCTAAGAAAGAAAAAGCAGCTTTTCGTACCTTACATGAAATTATTCAAAAAATTGAACCTTTGAAAGACTTATCTTATGCGAGACTTGAAGTCCGAAAAGAAGTAAGAAAATATCTAATCAAACTGCTTCAATCTTTTGGAACTAAAGGTGAACTTGTAAAAGACCAAGATAAAGAGTATCTTGAAATTAGTAGCGATGATTATTTTAAAGACCTGAAGGGTGTCAGATTTTATAGCAGTCTGGAAGGCGTAGGACATAGACTAGAGATTTTTGAGAATAATGGAATTAGTATAGAAATTTTTCCAGAAAAGGGTCTTAATGACATTATAACACCAACAAAAGCTCTTAGGAAAAAGGGATGGAAGATGAGACTATCTTATGGGGAAGAAAAACTTAAACTAACAAATGTTAAAGCTCTACAAGAGTATGCACAGAAATTGAATGAAGAAT
>JAEOTE010000127.1 GCA_016839945.1 Candidatus Heimdallarchaeota archaeon
TTACTTTTCTTACAAATAGTAATCCTTTGTTAAGTAATTCAAGTTCCAAATATTACTGGATATCTAATATATACTCATATCCCACAGACGATTATGCTTTTTATATAGAGATTGATAATAATAAAGATACATTATATTTGGAGCCTAATGGAAGATTTTGGTGGGATCTAGATATCTTTCTTCTACCAGAATTTTTTCTGAACAGCACAGATAACACGATTACATATTCTACTGGAGGAGTAGATATGATAGGTATCTATCCTGGAATTTTAAACAACTCAGTTTGGCAAAGTTACGGTAAATCAGCTTTTGGATGCGGTATGTATATGTTAGATTACTATGATAATCAAAGAGAAATCTCAGTTTTAAGAGCTAATCCAAATTGGGGAAATATCAGCATAATTGATGGTTCTTTTCAAACACTAGATATCAAAAAGCTGGTAATTAAAAATTATGAAAATAATTCAATACTAGAACATTTTTTCAAGGGGGATTTGGATTATGTAGATTTAGGGAGAGATGTACAGTTCAATGTGAAAAGCGCTTATTCTGATCCTAGATTCAATGTTCATAAATACAAGGATGAATCATTCATCTTCTTAGGATTCAATATTGATAGACCTGTTGTAGGAGGACATGATAACTGGTGCTATCTAACAGCACCTGGAAAAGAAGCATACACTAAAGGTGTTGCAGTGAGAAAAATAATTTGCCATTCCATAAATAGAGAAGAAATGAATCTAAGAATACATAATGATGAATACGAAATAGCACATAGTATTATTCCCCCATTTCAAAATTTTTGGTATTATGATGATGTCAAAAAATATGAGTTTAATTTATGTGAAGTAGGTGAATGGTTTAATAATGCTGGCTATCTTGTTTTATGCACTCGTGGTAATTGTGTTGTTCCCTTTGAAGAGTATTGCCATGCTACTTATTCACTGATGATAATACCAACCTTATTTGCAATTATTCTTTATAGAAAAAAGAAAGCTAACTATCACAAATAACTAGGAGAAACAGTAATTTTTCTGCTACAGCTGATGATGGACAAGTTTCTCGTTCCAGTGGAAATAAAGGTAAGACCTTTTTGTATACTCGTGGTTCTTGAATGATAACCTTGTGACAAAGAAACAAAACCTTACTGCAAGGTTCCACAAATTCTACTTCTTTACAAATAAGAATTGCTTCTTACCTTTTGTTTTCAATTTGAAGAAATTATTTTCGGTAATCATAGATGGAATTTCCTCATTAAAACGAACATCTTTTACACATAGAATTCCTTCAGGTTTCAATATTCTATACAATTCTTTTAGTTGTTTTTGAGGTGTAAGTAAATTCTTAAGCATATCATAAAAAAGAACAACATCTACACTTTCATCATTTAAACCTGTATCGCAATCAGAGAGTATATATTCTATATTGGTTAGTTCATTCTTTTGAGCTTTTTTCTTCGTATACTTTAGTGCAAGTGGATGAATATCTAAAGTATAAACTTTTCCTTTTTTCCCTACAATTTTAGCTGCAGGAATTGAGAAACTACCTGGACCACAACCATAATCTAAAACTACATTTCCTGACTGAATTCTGATTTCTTCTATAATTTTATCAAGATCTACTAATATATCTCTAATTGAAATAAGAAACGACATGAATCTGAAAAGTGAATTACTCATAAGTTCAGACATTTTACTCACTCGATTTTTATATTAATTTGGAGTCTTTTGTTATTTAATAAACGTTATGTGATTTGTAGGAGCTTTGTTGTTATTATTATTTTTTGAGAAAAGTTATTATTGAGGAAATGAATAGTTAGTTATTTGAGTACTGGTGTAGATTCATGACAACTAGTCTTGAAGAAATAAAAAAACTGAAAAATTATGGTAAATATGAAGAAGGGTTAGATTTAGTAAAGCTGTTACTTAAACAGCCTGATTTAGAAAATAATCTTGAATTTGAAGCTGAAAAACTTCAGGTCCAACTTCTAAATAGAATTAATAATTATCAAGAATCACTAAAGCTTTGTGAAAAAATTCTAAAAAAAAGAGAAAAGGATAAAAACAAAAGTAAATTTGCATATGTTTTACTTCAAAAATCTTTTACCTTGCTTCATTTGAGTCTTCAAGATTTTAATTATGATAATTTTCTTAAAGAATTCAATTATGCTGAAAAAATTATCAATGAAGAAAAAGAAGCTGATACTTCTGATTACAAAGAATTGATGATGTTTTTCTCTTACATAAAAAGCTACTACCTCTTTTATACTGATAAACAAATAGAAGCATTAAAACTCTTAGAGCAAAGCTTAGAACTTTTTGAAGAAGGTTTGAAAGAAGAAGATTTATGTGAGACTCTTTCCCAATTATGCATCTATTGTTTTTGGACAGGAGAAGTTGATAAAGGAATTAAATATGGAGAGAAAGCTCTGAGAGTATTTGAAGAATATGAGAATCCATTGCTAAAATCTGATGTTTTGTTTTCTTTATCAATGATTTACACTATAAAGGGCAAATTTGAACTAGCTTTAGAGATCAGACATGAATGTACAGCTATACGGAAAGAGCACAATTCTGAGTTTGGTGTACATGAATCTAATTTAACAGAAGCATGGCAGCAAACATATGTTGGTAATTGGGAAAAAGCAAAACAACTTTTTTCTGAAAGTTTAGAATATATGAAAGAGGTAGGTAGCATATGGTGGTCATTCTTTGGGTATAACTTCTTAAGTTTGATATATTTAGAAACTGGAGAAACAGAAAAAGCTTTGGAAAAAGGACTAGAAAGTCTCGAAATGGCAGAAAAAATCAATAAAGAGAATTTAAAAGCAATGGCATACAGAGCAATTGCTTATTCTTATCATAGATTAAGTCAGACTGACAATGCCTTAGAATATTATCTGAAAGCTTTGGAAACATTCCAGAGAATTGGAGGTCCTCTTCATGGGGCTCATATTATTTCTTCTATTATAGATATTTATGTAGAAAATAACAATCTTAACCAAGCTAAGGAATACTTTGAAATGCTAAAACAAATAGATGAAAAAGTAGATATGAAAACTGTTCATCATAAACGTCAATTGTCTGAAGCTTTAATATTTATGAAGAGCTCTGAAGTTAGAGAGAGAGGAAAAGCAGAATTACTTTTTGAACAGTTAATAGAAGAGAAAGAAATTCAATTCTATTTGAGAATAAATAGTCTGTTTAATATGTGTGTTTTATTAGTTACAGAATTTCAACTTTCTGGAGATACTAAGATATTTGAAAGACTAAACAAATACCTTAAGGAACTCTTAGATATTGCTGAAGAAAAGAATCTCTACTACTTCATAGTTGAAATTTACATCCTTCAATCGAAGATTGCTTCAATAAATATGGAAGTTAGTGAAGCTGAGGAGTTATTAAGGAAAGCTCAGAAATTAGCAGAGAAAAATAAACTTGATGAATTAACAACCAAGGTTTTAGGAGAACAAGATTTACTTCAGAAACAATTAGATGCTTGGAGAGAATTAATGAAACAAGAAGCCCCTACACTAGAAAGGATAAAAGATGTAAGAATAGATGAATCTATCAGATCTATGAAGAAGCAAATAACTTCAAATCTATTTGAAGATAGTGGAGATGATCCAGCTACAATAAATAAACTCTTTTCATTAAAGATTTAAAAAATCAAATATTTTGAGAAAAGTTATTATTAAGGAAATGTATAGTAGTTAGTTGTTTGAGTACTGGTGTAAATTCATGTCAACTAGTCTTGAAGAAATAATTAAACTGAAAAGATTCGGAAAATATCATGAAGCTTTAGATTCAGTAAAAATCTTATTAGAAGAGAAAGAATTAGATGAAGTTTTAAAGTTCGAAGCTGAAAGACTTCAGATTATTCTCATAGGTATCATGGGACATCTTGATGAATCTTTAAAACTTTGTGATAATCTTTTAAAACGACTTGAAAAAACTGATAACAAAAAACAAATAGCTGCGATTTTACTTCTAAAAACTGATATTTTTATCGATATTGCGGAACGTTCACGAAATTTTGAGGATTATCATAAAACAATAGAAAGTGCAGAAAAGCTAATTGCAGAGATAGATACTGATACTTCGAATTATTCTGAATTGATGGGTTATCTAAATTTATTGAAAGGTTTCTATCATTCTTTAATTGATGAAACTCTTAAAGCTCTGAATTTCTATGAAGAGAGTTTAAAGTTTTATGAAAGAACTGAGAATAAGGATCAAATTTTAATACCTCTTTATTGGATATCAAATACATGTTTCTGGCTAGGAGAAACTGATAAAGGTATTGAACATGCAAATTATGCTCTTAGGATATTAAAAGAACATGAAAATCCAGTAAGAAAAGCTTGGATACTATCTTCTTTATCAATGCATTATACTGTAAAAGGAAACTTTGAATTAGCTTTACAAGCTAGACACGAATGTACTAACTTTTTCAAAGAAGTCAATATTCAAGATAGAGTACAAGAATCTAATATAACTGAAGCATGGTTACAAGTTAATATTGGTGATTGGGAAAAAGCACAGAAACTTGCCTCTGAAGGTTTAGAATATAAGAAAGAGAGGGGAGATACTTGGTGGATTTTCTTTGGTCACAATTTCTTAAGTTATGCTCAATTTTGTCTTGGGAAAACTGAAGATGCCTTAGAAAATGCTCTTGAAAGTTTAAAATATGCAAAAGAACTTGATAGAAAGAATTTGGAAGCAATGGCAATAGAGCGAATTGGTAGATGTTATAGAAGATTAGGAGATTTTGAAAAAGCATTAGAATTCAGACTTAAGGGAGTCGAGTTTTTTGAGTTTCTCGGAACTTCTATGTATGAAGCCCTCATTCTTTCAGATTTAATTGATATTTACTTAGAAAGAAATGAACAATCTCAAGCTGAAAAATATCTAGAAATGTTTATACAAGTAGATGATAAAGCAGATTCAAAATCTGTTCATAATAGACGTCTTATGTCTGAAGCTTCAGTTTACATGAGAA
>JAEOTE010000128.1 GCA_016839945.1 Candidatus Heimdallarchaeota archaeon
GGGAAAGTCGGTTATTCCGTAGTAGTCATCGATAGCTTGGATGTCAGTATGGCACAAACCGCAGTGCGTCACCGAAACCAGGATATCATGTGTATCTATTTTTGGTTGCTTGTAAGTGAATGGCTCCAGCGGCTGTCCTACTGCTTTTGTTGCGAATCCCATGACCTTCATGTCTGACACGTTCCTATTTATCTCAACCACTGAGTAGTAGTTTATTGTACCAAGGAAGAATAATAAATTTTTCCTTTTGAATACGATTTACTGTGACAATACTATCAGTGAGTTTAAGTGACAATATCGATGCTCGATCACTTTTGTTGATGTTTCTTATTTAGAAGGGTTCTAAAAAAAAGGGAGTTTTACTATTAAAGAATTAACTAGAGTAATTATTCTGTTTTGACTTAGTAGTTCTTTTCTTCTCACTTTCTAACATCTTAACTAATTTATATGTTGCTTTAATTTCTTTTATACTGGCTCTGGGTTTTTCTTTGCTTAAATCTTCTAGTTTTAAGACTGATTGATTTTTTTCTTTTTCTGGTGAAATTTGAGGTATTGTTTCAATAGACTTTTCTATTTTCTTATTCATCTCAAATCACTATAATTTCTCTAATTAACGATTCTTTCCTCTTTTATGATGCATTGTATTACGCGGGTATCAAATGCTGAAAGTGAAAGACAACTAACATTTTATATCCTTACACTTCTTTTTAATCATGAATCCTTCAAAATCAGACGATTCTGTAAAAGCTGGTGCTGATTTGCTTTTGAAAGGTTGGAAGATGTTGAATAAAGCTTGTCCTTCATGTGTTGAACCTCTTTATGAAAAAGAGGGAAAAGTAGTTTGTGTAAAATGTAAGAAACAATACGTAATGGTAGATTCAAAAACAGATTTTCCAAAAAATCAGGAAAAAGATCTCTCCAAAGAAAAACCAAATTTAATTTCTCAAAGAAAACCTCTATCATTTGATGAGAGTTCACTTCCGCCAGAACTTGCTGAATCTGCTAAGATAATGTTAGAAAAAATATCTGCTCTTAATGAACGTTTAAAATCTGAAACTGATCCGAAAGAGATTTCAGATTTATCCAAATCAATTAAATCTCTTACTGAGTCTCTTCGTTCTTTGACTTCTTAGTTTTCTTTTCCTTTTCATCTTTCTTTAAAAATTCTAGTTGATCTTTTATTCCTTCAATATCTTCTCCAGATTCTATCTCATTGTAGTTAGCATAAATATAATCAATAATGTCTGAAGCGATTTTTTCTCCAATACCTCTAATTTCGAAGAAGTCCTCTAGTTTTGCTGTTACTATGTTTTGAACTGAACCAAAATGCTTTAACAATCTGGTTGCGATTTTGTGGTCAACATGTGGTAGAGAGGCTACTGTGCTTTCTAGTTGGTATCTTAATCCAAGTCCTTTTCTTTTTCCTATTGAGATTCTTCTCTTTCTTTCTTCTTGCTCCCTTCTAGCAAATATATACAATAATTCTGCTGTTTCTTTTTGGTTTTTTGTATAAACAATAGGAATTCGAAAATCAGTTATTAAAGATGCAATTGCTCCTGCAAGAGCATGAGGGTGAAGTGATGATGAGTATAAATTCAAATCTCCTTCTAAGATAATTACTGGTTTAGCACAACTTTCAACTAGTATCTTTGATTGAGAAAATAGTCTTTTATCAAAGATTGATTTAATAAAATCGTCTACTGTTTTTCTTTCAACAATCACTTGATCTGAACAAACGTAATCACCGAAATCTAATCTTTCAAAACCAAGTTCAACACCTTTATTGATTAATTCTTTAATAACAACTGTGTTTCTCTCTCTGCTATCGCAAATTATTTTTAAAATTCCTTCTTCCTTCTTTGGTATAATCTCCTCTTCCTCTTCTTCTGTCTTGGTTATTTCTTCTTCTATTTGTTTATCTTCTTTGTCTTTAGCTTCTTTTATAAAATCTATGATCCCTTTTTGTTGGTCTTTCTTCTTATCATTTATCTTATCTAATTTCTGAACAATTCTTTTCATTTTTTGAGATTGCCTTTTAGAAGCCCATCTGTATGCTTCATCCCTAGTCCCTTCAGCAATTAACATAACTACTTTCCCCTCTCTTCTTCTACCAGTTCTTCCTTTACGTTGAATTAGACGTATTGCACTAGGAACTGAATCATAAAAAACAACAAGATCACATTCACCAATGTCTAATCCCTCCTCCGCAACACTAGTTGAGATTAAAGTATTGTATGTGCCATCTCTAAAAGCACGCATTATCTCCATTTGTTCTTTTTGAGAAAGACCTTTGTCCCCTTTCATACTAGATTGGCCTACAAACCAATGATTTCTTACACCTTCTACTTTGTTTAGTTCTTCACTGATGATCTTAGCTGTTATTCTGAAATGTGAAAAAATCAAGATTCTGTTATTTGGATTTTTAGAAATCTCTTCAGCAATTATTTCTTTAAGCCTTTCAATCTTTGGATGTATAATTTTCTTCTCTTGTAGAATCTGTAATGATTCAACCACCTTTGTCATTTCGTCTGAATACATTAACTCTTTCAATGCTCGACTTCCCTGCCCCATTTGTATTTTGTTTAATTGTTTTTCTATATATTTGCTTAAGGAGGGTATTCCTTGAGTTTCAATAAGTTCAACAGCATGTGATAAACGGATTGAATTTCCAACTAAAGCCCTTGCTTGGAAGTATTCTGTTCTGTCTCCTTCATTTGCATCTGCATACTTCTCATTAACCTTTGCATCCAGTTTCAGGAGTTCACGTCTTGGATTATTTCTAGGGAGGGCAGAATTAATAATCTTTAATTCTTTTAAACCCTCTAACGTTTTTCGAAAGAGACTATCTAATATAGTTATGATTTCCTTAAAATCTTGAGAAAGGGGAATAATTTCCCAATTCTCTTGTATATCATGAATATATTGTTTGACGTCGTCTGATTTTTCATCTCTAAGCTCAATATTAAATGCTTTCAGATTCTCTTGAACTTCCTCAATTCTTTCTATATTCGCACCTGGACTAGCAGTTATGCCAAGTAGAAGAGGATGATTGGCTTTTTTGTTGTATTGATCTGCTATAAACACATAACTATGATCTCCTACAGCCTTATGAGCTTCATCTAGACATAGAAAAACTACATCAGAAAAATCAACTCTTCTTTGGATTAAATCATTTTGAATGGTTTGAGGAGTACAAATGAATATTTGACCTTGGTCCCATATTTCTTTTCTTTTTCTTGGATCTATTTGTCCAGAAACCTGAACTATTTTTTCTGTATCCATGTTAATTGAATTTTTAGTTATATTCTCATGTTGATCCAGTAATGGTTTTGTTGGAGCACAAAAAACAATCTTTCCTTCTGGAAATTTATCTAAACGATGAGCTGTCAACATTAAGAAAAGAATTGTCTTTCCTAAACCAGTTGGTAAAATAACCAATGAGTTCTTCTTTACACATGAGGCAAACAATGTTTGTTGATACAATCTCGATTCTATTGTATTGGGCTTAATTAGGGGATGATCAATGTATTTTGTTTGCTCCATTAAAATCACTATGAACTCTTACATAACTAATCTCTACATTTCATTATTTAAAACTATTATTTACTCATAATAAAATAAAAACCCAATAATCTTGTTTTAAACCTCATGTAGAACTCAAAATCCTTATATGCGCAATTTATTGTTTGAAGAGTGTTCAAGCGATGAAAGGCCTTTCTATTTTCAAGAAATCAAGCAATGGACAACCTAAACCAGTGAAAATAAGTTCATTAATTACTGCAACTGGAATTGGAGTTTTCATGGCTTCTTTAGACGGGACAATAGTTAATATAAGTTTAGTAAAAATGAGCCAAGCTCTCCAAGTTCAGCAATATCAAATTCAATGGGTAATTCTTTCTTATTTACTCACTATGATTGCTTTTACTGCAGTAGCTGGTGATCTTGGCGATAGATATGGTAACAAAATGATTTTTCAAATTGGTGTGTTAGTGTTTTCACTTGGTTCATTATTGTGTTCTCTCTCAAAATCTCTTGCTACTTTAATTGTATTCAGAGTTATTCAAGGAATTGGTGGTTCTGGTACTGTTGCTAATGGCATGGCTATAATAACCAGGTTTACAACTTCTAAAAACAGAGGAACTGCAATTGGATTGAATTCATTTATTGTAGCAATAGCGGTTACTTTAGGTCCTGTTCTTGGAGGGATTTTGACAGAGACTTTCGGCTGGGAAAGCATCTTCCTAGTCAATGTCCCTTTAGGAATCATCGGATTTATTTGGGTTCAAATTGCAATTCCACCTACACCACCAGTGCAAGAAGAGGCTAGAGAAGCCGATGTAATTGGTTCAATTACCCTTGTATTATTTCTAACCTTGCTAGTTTTCAGTATAAGTATAGTTGTTGATCCAAGTATACCAAATGGAAAATTGTGGTTTGGAATATGTCTAGGTTTGAGTGTTATAATGCTGTTAGCTTTTCTATTCTGGGAAAAAAGAACAGATAAACCTTTAGTTGACCTTAAATTATTTAATAGAAAAATTGCAACAGGAGTATTTGCCGCAATATTTGCCTATATGGGTTTATGTGTTATAATCTACCAAGTACCCTTCTTCCTGCAAGATATTCTACAATTGAATCCAATTCAAACTGGACTGGTAATATTAGGTGCTCCTGTTGGAATGGCACTTGTTGGGGCAATTTCAGGAAGATTATCTGATAAAATTGATGCAAGATATATAACTTCTGTATCAATGATAATTGTTTTACTAGTGCAAATTATTCTGACAGTTTTTCTTTCCCAAGAATCTCGGGTTTGGTTCTTTACAATTCTTGCTCTTCTCATTGGAATAGGACTTGGAGGTTTTATATCTCCAAACACAAATTCTATTATGAGTGCTGCACCTAAAGAGAAATTAGGCATAGCGAATGGACTTCTGAGTCTTTCAACCAATGTAGGCTTTTCAATTGGTACAGCTTTATCCACTTTGATCTTCGCATTCAATCGAAATATTTTCCAAAAAATAGAAGGAACTACAATAGAGGATCCCAATGTATATGTTCCTGCAATGAAGTGGATGTTTTTAGCTTTTGCACTGATAACAGTTATAGCGATAATTGTTTCATATCTACGAGGTCCTGAAGAAAGAGATGAAAATGTTTAACTGATAGATAAAAATTCTACTCCACCGTTTATACAAAAATCTTATATGTTCCCTACAAAAGAAGATTGTTTAATTATGAATTCTTCAGAAGAAATTTCGATAGCTCCAATAAAAATTAGAACTCTAATTAGTGCTGTAGGTATTGGGGTTTTTATGTCCGCCTTGGATGCATCTATTGTTGTTGTGCTTATCCAAGATATTCAAAACATATATGGAGTTAGTCCTTCTGAAGTACAATGGGTAATCCTTTCTTATTTATTAGTAATGATGGCTTTTACTGTCATTGCTGGTGATTTAGGAGATAAGATAAGCAACAAAAAAATATATCAAATTGGAATGATAGTATTTGGTGTTGGGTCACTATTCTGTTTTATTTCACTGGAATTCTTAACGGGTTCAATATATTATCTCCTTCTCGGTCGTGTTATACAATCATTAGGTGCAACAGGAATGATAGCTAATGGTATGGCAATGGTAACAAGGTTAACTACCATAAAAAATAGAGGTACAGCAGTTGGTATTAACAATTTTATTATTTCTATCGCTGTTATTCTTGGTCCTGTTTTTGGGACTGTTATTGTAAAATTCTGGAGTTTAGGTGGTGTTTTTCTAATAAACGTTCCACTTGCAGTAATTGGTTTTGTTCTAGTTCAAATCAATCTCCCTCCAACAATTCCCTTTGAAGAAAGAAGAACTGCTGATTATTTTGGATCAATTCTCTTTGCTTTATTCCTTACGACTTTAGTTCTTAGTTTTAGTATATTCCCAGAATCAGAAACAATTAATAATGCAAGAATGTGGGCAGGAATTATCCTAGCAATCAGTTTGTTAATATTACCTATTTTCATTTTTTGGGAACGGAAGAAAGAGAATCCGCTTATTGAATTCTCATTATTAAAGAATAGAAAAATTTCTGCAGGGCTTGCAACTGCAGTATTAAAACACCAAGGTTATATGGTAATCATCTATCATTTCAGTTTATTTCTTCCAAAATTCGGAATCGTGCAAACTTCAATCCAGCTTGGATTAGTTCTAGCAGGAGTTGCTGTTGGTGTGTCAGTGTTCTCAGGAATTTCTGGAAAACTTTCTAATACAATCGATGCTCGATATCTTTGTACAATAGCAATGTTTCTTGTTGCTTTGATGCTAGGATTACTTGCTATTTTTATAGATGTTGACGCCCCCATCTGGCTCTATGCTGTGATTTCTACTGTGATAGGTATTAGTATTGGTTTATTCCAATCTCCTAATGCTAATTCAATCATGTCTGCAACGCCTAAGGAGAAACTTGGAATTGCTAGTGCTTTACTTGGTTTAACAACAAGTGTAGGAATTAATTTTGGAACAGCTTTATCTACTGCCATATTAGTTGCTGTTGCTACAGCAGCTTCAAATAATAACGGTTTTGATCCATATGGTGCAGTGAATTATACAATTGGTTTAAGATGGGTGTTCATAGGTTTTGCAATCATCACAGCAGCAGGCGCAGTTCTATCATATTTTAGAGGCCCTGAAGAAAGAATAGATAGAATACATGGCAAACAAGCTATAGAAGAGGAATGAACTCTTTTATTTTTTATTCAAGCTAAGAAAACTTGACTAAGTCTTTAAAATAACATGAATCCTAGAATTCTATAGATGTAGTTAATTAATTGGGTGATAAATCACTCAATTTTTAAATAAATACAGAACAGCACATACAGAAGGGCATAATGATGAATAAGTTTGAGTCCCAACTTACAGAAAAAACCTACACCCCTCAGAAGCAAGATATGTTATTATTTGAAACTTGGCAGAAAGAAAAATTATTTTCATTTAACAAGAAATCAGGTAAGCCAATCTATTGTATCGACACCCCCCCACCTTATGCAAATGCACCATGGCATATGGGTGGTGCAATACATTATAGTGGTATAGATATGATTGCTAGATTCATGCGAATGAATGGATTTGAAATATTATTTCCAATGTGTCTAGATCGTAATGGATTACCTATAGAGGTTCAAGCTGAAAGGGAATTTAAGATTTCGATGCATAATGTACCTAGAGAAGAGTTTCTAGGAATGTGTAAACAAATATTGGACAGAGTAGGTGATCAGATTCTTCACGTTTGCAGAATTTTAGGTTTTAGCAACAATTCTTTTGAATGGGAAGAAGTGTACAAAACAGATCAAAAGCAGTATAGAGCTCTTACACAAGCCACTTTCATCAAACTATTCAAAGATGGTTTAATTTATGAGGATGATAGACCTAATAATTACTGTACACGATGTAAAACAACTATAGCAGACAACGAGATTGATTACAAATCAGGATCCCACTTACTTTATGATATTAAATTTAAGGTAAAAGAAACTGATGAAGAATTAATTATTTCAACTTCACGACCTGAGTTAATTCCTGCAATTGGTGTAGTAATATATAATCCCAAAGATGATAGATACAAGCATTTGGAAGGAACAACTGCAATATCTCCTATGTTTGAAGATGAAATCCCTATTATGGCTCATCATTACGCTAAAATGGAATTTGGTACAGGCATTATGATGGTTTGCGCTTATGGAGATTCTAGTGATGTGCAAATTTTTAGAGAATTAAAGTTAATTCCCAAAACCATCATAACAACAGAAGGAAAGATTGATGATAATCTTCCAAAGTATGGTGGTCTAACTGTAAAAGAGGCAAAAAAACAAATAGCCAAGGATCTTGAAGAACAAGAATATATCTTAGATCAAAAAGATGTAGCTCATAATTTTCCAACTTGTTCTCGTTGTAAAAATGAGGTAGAATTTCTAGCAATGCCTGAATATTATTTAAAACAAGTGGAATTCGTTCCCAAACTCCTTGAGTATGCCGATATAATGAAATTTTTTCCAAATTACATGAAGCAAGTATGGCTGGATTGGTTAAATTCAGTAAGTATAGATTGGCCTATTAGCAGAAGACGCTATTATGGAACTGAAGTTCCAATTTGGTATTGTAAGAAGTGTGGTCATCCAAATTTGCCAGCTCCTGGACCTTATTATCAGCCTTGGAAAGATGATCCACCATTTACTGATTGTGAAAAATGTGAAGCTTCAAGCGGATTTGAAGGTGATAAAAAAACCTTTGACACTTGGATGGATTCTTCTATAAGTGAGATATACATACAAATGCATCCCCATAATAAAAAAGATGAAGATTTATTCAAAGAACTAAGTAATAGACCATATATTTGCGATATGAGACCGCAAGGTAAAGATATCGTGCGAACTTGGCTACATTATACTATGTTAAGAGGTCTTCAATTATATGATAAACCCGCTTTCAACCATGCATGGATCTCAGGTCATGTAGTGGATAGCAAAGGAGAAAAATTTTCAAAAAGTAAAGGTACTGAAGTGTTTCCTGAAGATATGATTGAGAAGTATGGTGGAGATGCTGTACGCTTATATGGGGCAATAGAGGCAAGTCATGGTTCAGATATCCGCTTTATCGAGCAAAAGCTACAAGGCGTTTCAAAATTCATTAACAAATTATATAATATTGGTAAATTTATAAGCAGATTTCCAATCATTGAAAATCTATCGGAAATTGACTTACAACCAGCGGATGAATGGATACTTTCTGAATTAAGTGCAGCGATAGAAGAATCAAAAAACGGTTATGAAATTTTTGATTTTCAGATTCCTAGTCGCACACTGCGTAATTTCGCATGGGATCCTTATGCTTCTCATTATATTGAGCTAGTAAAAGGAAGAGCATATAATCGAAATAATAAATATACAGAACCTCAACAAAAAGCTGCATGGTATACACTTCATAAAGCTTTCAAAGAGTTACTGAAAGCATTTGCTCCAGTAATTCCATTTGTAACTGATTTAGTTTATAGAGGATTATACCAGAAAACTGTTCATTTGGAGGAATTCCCAATTTGTGAAGATATAATAACTGAATCAAAATATACAGAATTGACATCTCAAATAATGGAATTAAATTCAACAATCTGGAAACATAAAAAGGATATGAAATTATCCTTGAACAATCCTATCAAACAAGCATATATTCCTAAAATCTTTGAACCTCTTGGAAACGATCTTTGCTCAATGCATGGGATTGAGCAACTAGTGGAAAAAAGTTATGAAATTGAAAAAGGCGAGAAACTATTTCTTAATGATAAAGATTTTATTATTGTTGAGATGTAGTCAAAGAGTATTCCTACACTAGATTTCAATTTCATCTCAATAAAGAAAACCATTTTAAAGGACAATTAAACGATGTAAAATACTGGGTACCATAGGAAAGTAAACTGTAATCGTTAATAAACCTTAAAAATTGTACTCACACCC
>JAEOTE010000011.1 GCA_016839945.1 Candidatus Heimdallarchaeota archaeon
ATCCTCTACATATTCAATTTTCTTAATTAGATATTTTATGGAATTAAAACCTTTAACTACCTTGTTTAGAATTTGAATGTTTTTCTTATCATTCTCTGATAATTTTCTTGTAGTAAGAAGAAGTTTGTCAAGATGATTGGCAATCTTATCATATTCATATGGTGATAGTTTTTCATCTTCTAATACAGATTCTATCTCCCAACCATAGTTCATAGACTCTAAAACTGCTTCTTCTAGATCTAAAAGAACTTCAGATTCATTTAGAGGTAGCTCTATATTTCTCTCTATAAATGTTCTAGTGATTTTATTTACTTCTTCCAGTTTTTCCAACCGTTCTTCAAGAACTTCACTGGGAGTGTAATCTTTATTCATTTAGATCTCCTATGGTTCTTTCAACATCAGAAAGGGTAATGATTTCTTTAAAACCTTTGCATTTAAGGTCTTTAAGTGTAAAAAGATGAAGTAAAAAGGAGAAGAAAAATGCAAAATTATTGTGAATAACTTTCAATTATAGCATCATATAGTAAGTTCGCATAATCGATTACTTCTTGTTTTTCTGTATATTCATTTGTGACATGTAATTGATCGAATTTTCCTGGTCCCATAATGATAAAGGGAGTATTATTTTCTGGTACTAACATTGCACCATCAGTACCATAGTTCACTCCAATTAACTGATCCTTACCAAAATCCTTTGCTTTTCCTCTCAGCTTTTCAAAAAATCCTGTTTTCTCTTCCAGTTCTAGAGCTGGAATCTCGTGAATAATTTCAATTTCGACCTTTGCTTCTTCTTTATCATTAAATTCTTTAATTATTTCATTTATTTTTTCTTTAGTTTTTTCTCTCAAATCATCTTTAACTAATCTGAAATCACAACGAAATTCGCAATATTCTGGCACAACGTTGATTACAGTCCCACCTTTAATCTCACCTATATTCAAAGTAGATTTTCCTAATATTTCATGCTCAAATTCAGAAAGAGCTTCTTTCATCTTAGGTATTAGCTTTGATGCAGCTTCAATGGAATTAATACCTAAGTGAGGAGTTGAACCATGAGCAGATTTTCCCCTAAGTTTAACATTAATCCACAAAGTGCCTTTTTCAGCTACTCCTACCATCAGCTCTGTTGGTTCTCCGATTACTATAAATTCGCAATCTTTCATTATTCCTTTGTCTTTGGCTACAACAGCTCCATCCATCCCAATTTCTTCATCAGAAGTTCCCAGAAAGATAATTCTCCTATTCAGATTAATATTATTGTGCTTCAATTTGTTTATTATAGCAATAAAAGCTGCTACTGCACCCTTCATGTCTGTTGATCCTCTTCCATAGATTTTTCCATCATCTTCTATTCCCTCAAATGGAGGAAATTTCCATTTCTCTTCATCACCTGCAGGAACAGTATCTAAATGTCCAGTCAAGATTATTGTTTTGTCTCCTTCTCCATATTCTGCAATGATATTAGCTCTTTTTTCTCCATATTCTTGAATTGTGTTTTTAATCCCTATATCATCAAAAATATTCGATATATAATTCACAGCATTAATTGTAAACCCAGGTGGATTTTCTGTTTTTATTTTGATTAATTCTTTCAAGATAGGTATAACATCTTCTTCTAGAATTTGCATTTAAATCATATCAGCTACTGATTGACTAGTTTTTAACTTTTCACATTCGTTATTTCGGACTTGTTTTTGTCAAAAGTTAATATGTTGAAATTTTTAGGTCTATAGAGAACATAAGTTAAAATACCAATTAGAATTAGAAAAGCAGCTATTAAGAATGTTACAACATAAGCAAATGCATCAGGATTTCCAGAAGACATCCAAAGCGTTTCTAATGGTCTTAAAAGCAACATTATTGCTGTACCTAAACTTACGATAGCAACGCCTATCTGTGGAGTTGTGAATACTGCTAGTAATACTAAACCGATGAGTAAACTTAAGCCTATTATTTTTCCCAATTTTTTGTTCAATCTAATTTTTGAAATTCTGTTAACCATCACATATACCCATATCCCTACAAACAGAATAGCTAAAGATGAATAAATAGCTATAATTGTTGCATTTCTTGAAACAATGGAATCAGCAATAGGACCTGTAATAATTGTTCCACCAAGTCCCCACGATAAATAAAAAGTGGCATTAAAATAACCCATCATTTTTCCACGTTTTTCAAGAGGAACTACTCTGTTGACCATGGAATATGAAGTGGTTTGTACCCAGACTCTAGTAAAACCTCTACAAGCCATAAAGATAAAAACAAACACTATATGTGGTGCGAAAGGTAGAGCCATTGTCCCTATAAACGCAAGTATGAAACCAGCTAATAGTAACTTTCCATCTCCAAATTTCTTCGTTAGAAAGCCAATGACCAGACCTGCAATAATCATAGAAACACTCGTAGTGTTTCTTAACTGTGCTACAATCATATCAGAAGCATCAAAAGTATAAGGCAGTCGTACATGTATATTTACCAGCTGATTTATACTATTTCCACCGATATTTACAATTGCTAAGATAACTAATAACCAAATAAATATCTTCCATTCCCATTTCTTTTCTTTGCCATTGTTAATTGAATTTGATCTCATCTTTTGTTGTTCTTCATATATTTCTGCTAGCTCTTCATCTTCACTGCCTTCAAGATCAGCATATGACTCTGGAATTAAAGCCAAGGCTACTAAACTGAAAACCATTATTCCAGATGAAATGAAGAATAGATTCCCTTGAGCAAATCCTATACCATCTAAATAAATGAAACCACTTGCTGTTACTCCTAAAACATTGCCAATTCCACCAACAAATTGAAGCAATCCCATAGTTCGACTTCTTTCTGAATCTTTTGTAAGGTCTGCAATGAGTGTTGTCCAACCTAAATTGCTACTACTCCATCCTGCTTCGATTATTGTAAAACCTATAATAATTGTAAAAGCTGCAGCTCTTAATGCTCCATCTGTTTCATATCCTTTATGAATCCAATAAACCACCAAATAACCAATTGCTGCATATAATTCACCAAAAATTATTAACAATCTTCTTTTTTTGAATTTGTCAGAGATTCTTCCCCAAATACCTGACTGTGATGCGATATTAGCGATCATTGGGAGAGTAGCAAACAAAGTCATCTCAGTGTTTGTAACATGAAGATACTCTTTTAGATAGATACTAAGAAAGAAATAGAATATACCTCTTCTAAATTGAGCCATTATCTGAAATATTGATAAGCTTACGAAGTGTTTCCTTAGCATTGCAATTTCCTTCTTGGATCTTCAATTTCAGTTAGTTAGTACTAAATTGATATTTCAGAAAGTTAGTTGATTATTAACATTATGCTTGTTTTCCCATACAGAAAGCATGAGATACGAAAATTGCGAAGGTAATAAATTTTTTAAATATATGATGTTTAACAATTTTGAGGACAATGCTAGGTGAATATGAAACAATTAAATAGCAATTTTTTAATATCCCTACAGATAAGTAGGTGCGCTGTCCTCTTGAGAAAAGTTTTACAGGTGATAAAATGGTCAAAGTAGTTTTACCAGATGAAAGTATAATAGATGTTCCTAAAGGAAAAACTGTATATGAAATAGCACAACAAATCAGTCAAGGTTTAGCTGATGCTGCAATCGCTGCCAAAATTGACGGGAAATTAGTAGACTTACATTATGTGATAGAAGAAGATGTGAAACTCGAAATTCTAACTAACAAATCAGAAGAAGCATTACACGTCTTAAATCACAGTGCAGCTCATATAATGGCTGGAGCGGTTGTTGATCTATTTCCAGATGCAAAACCAACCATAGGACCAAGTATAGATCCTGTTGGGTTTTACTATGATTTCTATGTTGAAGAACCATTCACTCAAGAGGACTTAGAACGAATTCAGAAAAGAGTAGAAGAAATAATACTAGAAGACACTGAATTTATTAGAGAAGAAATGTCTTTATCTGAAGCCATTAAACATTATGAGAAAGAAGACATAAATAAGTTCAAAGTAGAAATTCTAAAGGAAACAGAAGAGAAAGAAATATCCTTCTATTCCCATGGAGATGGGGCCTTCAAAGATTTATGTCGTGGACCACATTTACCAACAACCAAAAAAGTTAAAGCTGTAAAAATCTTAAACGCTTCTTCTGCATTCTGGCGAGCTGATGCTGCTAGAGAATCATTACAACGAGTTTATGGTGTAGCATTTTTCACTTCTAAAGAACTGAAAAAGCACATTAATATGCTTGAAGAAGCAAAGAAAAGAGATCATCGCATCCTTGGGAGACAGCTTGATTTGTTTGATACAGCTGATGAATGGGGACCAGGTATGCCTATAATCTACCCTAAAGGAAGAGCTATTCTAGAAGTTATGAGAGATTTCTGGAATAAAGAACATGAGAAAGCTGGATATGATTTAGTTCAAACTCCTCATGTCTATAAAGAAATTGTTTGGCAAACCAGCGGTCATACTGACTACTATATTGAAAATATGTTCCCAATTAATTTACAAGGTGAAAAATGGTTTGTTAAACCCATGAATTGCCCCGGACACATGCTAATCTTCAATCGTCGAACTTACTCATATAGGGAACTTCCTGTTCGAATTGGAGAAATGGGAACTGTTTACCGTAACGAACTTTCAGGAGTACTACACGGATTATTCAGAATTCAAAGTATAACTCAAGATGATGCTCATCTATTCATGCTACCAGATCAGTTGGAAGATGAGATTGTAGGTGTCATTGAAATGGTCAATCATTTCTACAAAGTCTTTGGTTTTACTGATTGGGAATTTTTCATCAGTACAAAACCAGAAAGGGCAATTGGTACTGAAGAAGGATGGAATCATGCAATAGATTCTCTTAAGAATGCTTTAGTTAGAGCAGGACAACAATACAAGATTAAAGAGGGTGAAGGAGTATTCTATGGTCCAAAGATTGATGTTGATGTAAAAGATGCAATAGGAAGAAGATGGCAACTTGCAACTATTCAAGTTGATTTTAACCTTCCAGACAGATTTGATATCAATTACATTGGTGAAGATGGACAGAAACACAGACCATATGTTATTCATCGAGTAATCTATGGAGCAACCGAAAGATTCCTTGCTATACTCGTAGAACATTATGCAGGAAAATTACCTGTCTGGTTAAGTCCAACTCAAGCAATAATCATTCCAATAACTGACAACCAAATTGAATATGCAAAGAAGGTTTCACACGAATTAAAACAAGCAGGTATAAGAGCAGAACCAGATCTTAGTGGAGACAGAATGGAATACAAAATAAGACATGCTACAATGCAAAAAATCCCTTACATAATCAATGTAGGAGAAAAAGAAGTTGAATCTAAAAATATAGCTGTAAGATCACGAGGAAATAAGGTTGAATTTGGTGTGAACATTCGGGATTTCATTAGAAAAGTACTAAAAGAAATTGGAGAATATAAATAAAACTCCTTTTTATATTTTTTAATAAAATAAGAAAATTGGGAAAGGATTTAATTTCCATTTTGAAGTTTTTCAAATTCTTCCTCAATATGAGCAATTTTCATGCCAAGGCTATCCATTAATTGGAAACACCAACCTAACCAAACATTAACAAAGCCCATAGCTCCTGCATCAACGACTCCAGCTTCTTTTAACACAGGAAGCAAATTAGGTGTATTTTCAAGAGAAACAACTGCAGTAGCATAAGTTTCTGTAATCATTTCTGTCCAGTCACCACCTTTCTCAGCGATAGTCTTAGCAATAGCTGCTGTATCTTTGATAACTGTAAGAATAGTTCCTTCAGTTGGATGAAGGACTGCTTCATATGCCCATTCACAACCTGCTTCTAATGCTATAGCAAAATCTTCTATTCCTACTTCTTCATGTTCTTCAATTTCAGCACTAAATCCTTGGAAGAATTGGGAAATAATTACACCAGAATTTCCTTTTGCCCCAAGAAAACTGCCTTTGGTTATAAGTTGAGCAATTTCTGGAATAGTAGAAGAATCTACATCATCAAACTGTTCAATAACTGCTCGTATTGTTAAAAACAAATTAACTCCTGTGTCTCCATCAGGAATTGGAAAAACATTGATTGCGTTAAGCTCTTCTTTTGTTTGCTCTAGATTGCTTGCTGCAGTGAGCATCATTTTCTTCAATGTTACGCCGTCTATTTTTGAGTTAGGTACCATCACTTCTTTAGCCCCATTGTCTTTGTGGTTTCTTTCGTTTGTTACGAATCTTACTCTGTGGAAGCACTATTTAATACTTCCTTGTTTATATGTACATAAAATATTGAACAGTATAATTACAATTTCAATATTCTGCAATTTCTCTCCAAAAATTACTTTAAAAAATTATGCATTGTGCTTATTATATGGCCATAAAACACTTGAATTCTTAAGAATTGGAGAAAAAGAAGAAAAAAAGAATAATAGTAATTTTCAAAGTTCCAATTATGATCTTTTCTTATGTTTGCTTTATTCATTACTCTAACAGTAAGGCAGGTTTCATAGGTCGAGCTTTTTGTGATTTATTTTGTGGGTCATATATGTCTTTACGGTCTGAGAGGTGTATTAGGATTTCTGCATTCTCATATTTAGTGCTAATGAACTCTTTAAATCCAAGAATTGCATTTTCTTGGTTTTTCGCACTTAATGTTTCAATTCTGAAAATTGTAGGATCTTTAAACATCAATTTTACTTCGTTAGCTATTTCACTCATATAGTTGTTTAATTTTGCACTTTCCTTAGCTGATGCCATGATTTTACCTATTTGCACTGCTTCATTTTCGAAGATAGTTTTTGCTAATTCATATAGTTCGTTCTTCCAATCAGCATTAACATAGATGTGAATCTTCTTTGGTTTGGTTTTTACTAATTTCACAATCTGATCGATGTCTTCTATAAGATCAGTCATGTATTTTGCTTGTAGCGCATATAGTAAATCCTTATCACTAACATCAATATCAGGAATCTGTTTCAGAGAAATGTAATCCTTATTTCCCATTCTTTCGTTCAATTCTTCACAAATATGTGGGATAGCAGGAGCCATTGTTACTACCATCATTTCGATTACTTCTTGAAGTGCAGTTTTCTTTTCCATTTCTGGTAAGTGTTTAGCAAACTTATGATATTCATCAATTGCTCTTATGTTCGAATAATAACCTTCCAAGATGTATTCTCTAGCACTGAATCTTTCAATTGATTCCATTGCTTTTATTAGATTTGTTTTTACAGATGCAATGAATACTTTTGATAGAAATGAAAATTCAATTTTCTCTTTATTTGATACATTGATTACACTCAAACTGTATTCCCAGAACTTTCTCAACCTTTGAAGTGCGAAGTTCACTTCATCTTCTTTCCACTCAAGAACAGTTTCAGGTGTGGCGATGGACGCTAGATGTAATCTTGTTACATCAACACTATATTTGTTGGGAACCTGTGCAATTGGAATTACATTTGGTTTACTCTTACTCATCGCTTCTCCATCACGACTTAACATTTCGTTCAATGAAAAAGCTGGTAACCAATATTTCTCTGGGAAAACTGCAGTATGATGAAATATAGCAAACGATAAGTGATTGGAAATATGATGCACAGCTGTATGTCTAAGATCATTAGGATACCAGTATTCAAATTCTTGTTTCATCTGATTGATTGTTTGCTCTGTTATTCCTGAATTCTTTACTAAATCTTTGATATTGCCTTTGGATAAAAACACATAATCAAATAATTCTGGCTTTAATTGTTCTGGTTTCAATTTATTTTCCTTTATGTGTCTGACTATTGTATAGTATGCCATATAAATAACTGAATCACTTAATGATTCTATTATCCAACCTTCACCTTCTGTAAAAGGAAATTCTGTCCCTAATCCTCTTCTTCTTACACAAGGTCTCTTATCTAACCAATCAAAGGTATTTTCAAAGCTTAATCTATATTTATCTGGAGTAATGAGCATCTGATTTAATGCTTTAGATGCTTTCTCTTTCCATTCGGGATTTCCATAGTTCAGGAAATATTGATTCTGAATTATTGCTACGATGATTTGACCTCCACATCTGCAAAAAGCTTTTGTTGAGGGTTCGTAGATTGGTGAGGCTAAGTTTATTTCAAATAATGTATCTGCGACTTTGTTCTTGGCTTCTTCTACTTTCAGCCCTACATAATCTCCCGTATTACTTTTCATAATCCCTGAATAGTATTCATCCTTGTAAATTGTCTGTGTTGCTTCCTCTAATTTATCTCTATCTTCTTGAGATTTCACCCCTAGCTTCTGACATATTTCAACTGCTGGGAATTCTCCATAACCTTTTACATCTATAAGAGAAATTGGTTCAATTTCCTTCAAGTTTTCTGAATTTAGATTGTACTTAGCAATTGTTTCTTCATCTTTTTGTAAGTCAGCAATAGCTGCATGATCATATGGAGCATGTCCTGGAACACTATAAACAATTCCTGTAGCATGATCTGTATCAACAAATATAGCAGGATATACAGGTATTTTCCTTCCTGTTATTGGAACTTCTGCATATACATCTAATAGCTCATCACCTTTCAATTCACGTTTTATTTCAATCTCATGATTCTGTTCTAATAGCTTCATGGTGGCTTCTTTAGATACAATCCATATCTCTCCATCAATTGAGATTTCATTGTAGGTTGCATTTGGATGTATCCATACATTAGTAGCACCGAATATTGTTTCTGGACGAAGTGTTGCAGCAACAAGAAAGACATCATTATCAAGTTTAAATTTAATTCCAACAAATTCATTAACTTCTACATTAAGCTCGTCCCCATCTTGAATATCATCCTCACCAACAGCATTCTTATCATTTACACACCATAAAATAGGATAATCTCCTTGTGTTATCAGCCCTTTGTTATTGAGTATTGAGTATTGCCACTTGATGAATTTGTTATACTCAGGATCTCCTGTTGTAAATTCCCTAGTTGTATCAAGTGAATATCCCATTCCCAGGAAATCTTGGATTATTTTCTCTGCAAAGTAATTAGCAACATTTTCTGGTTCTGAAAAAGAAGAGACTACCTTTTCAATTCCTTCTTTGGTACTCTCGTAATATGAGATAAAACCTCTCATCTTTTTCCATTCGTTTTCATCGTTATTCTTAATTTTCCACGATACTGCGAGTACTGGAGTTCCAGTAATATGAAATCCCATTGGCCATAGAACGTTGTATCCTTTTTGTCTCTTGAATCTCGCAAATATGTCACCTAAACCATAAGTTCTAGCGTGTCCAACATGAAGAGGAGAAGTTGCATAAGGATAAGATACTGTCAAAAACCACTTGGGTCTTGAGCTGTCAATATTCGCGACAAAAATTTCATCATTTTGCCATTTCTTTTGCCATTTTTTCTCTATTTTTCGTATTTCATCTAGAAAAGACACCATTTACATCTCCTTGAATTATGTTTTTCTCTTGTTCTGAAACAGCTTATGTAATTACGTTTTGAAAAACTAAAATAACTAATAAAAGAATTGTCTTCTGACATTATAAAGCTGTTAAAGATGTAAGAAACCTGGAAACCACTAAAACAGATAGCCTTCTTATTTTGGAAGAAGAACACGATACCCCATTTTGGTTTCCTCAAATTTTAGGTATTTTACGTACTTATTAACTTTTTTGGATTTTAACAAAATACAATCTTATTTCTTTTTAATTCCTTTTGATGTTAAATTACAAAGTATTCTTTATCTACATCTCTTTCCTTTAATCCCAATCTTGATACTTTGAATTCAACACCACCATAAAGATCTGCATGTTTCTTTCCATTATAGAGAGCTTCTGCAATTCTACCAATAGCATCCGCTTTCATTATTCCACTACCAGAAGCAGCAGTTACAACTATCAGACCATCGATTCCATCCGGTTTAAATATTACAGGATTTTTGTCTGCGGTGTTAACTGCATAATATCCTGCCCAACAACTAGTAAGTGGAAGATCTTTCAAAATAGGCAAATATTCTGAAAGAATCAAGTATAAATCATATTCATATCTTCTTGGATCTGTTTCGTTATCATCTAATGGATTATCAGAATAATCAATGCTTTCAGGATCTGTAATAACATATGGTTTTCCTACCACTGAACCGCCCCCAATCCAAATACTATTGTTATACTTAACTGGTCGGATGTAGACACCGTGAACTGGAAAAATTGTGAATGGTATTGTTTTTTCTTCATTGAAAGATTCGTTTTCTAGAAGCTCAGTAAGTCTTGTATGTTGTACTCTGTATAGAGATTTTTTCAAAGGCATAACACGACTATCAACACCTATTGGAAGCAGTAATTCATTTGCCCATGCTCCAGTTGCAGCTATGAAAGTTTCTGCGTGGATATATTCTCCTTTGTCGGTTTCAACTGAATTAATTTTCTTTTCTTGCCATCCTACAGGTTCTCCAGGAATTCCAAGCTTTTCACCTTTAGGATCAAGAATAAAACGATTGATTCTTGTTGAGTACAGAGTCTCTCCCCCTAATTTCTTGAATTCTGTTTCATAGAAATCTCTTGTTATTTTATCAGCGTCAAGCTCTCCACAATCATATCCAAGAAGTGCATAATCAATGTTTTTTATATTCAATAATTGAGCATCTTCGTTATTATCGAAATTAGTTATTAGTTCTGGAAATTTCTTTTCAATATCTTCTTTTTCAAGAATTTCAATTCGGATTTTATTGTCAAGCATCACTTCAATTGCTTTTTTATTGTCTTCGAATTGTTCTCTATCCATTAACCACAAGTAAGTGATGTCCTTCAGAGTAAGATCGATTTTTAGTTCATTCTGGACATAACGGAAGAAATCTATAGAAGTACTGCTTAAAATCAGATTTACTTCAGAACAAAAAGTGTCCCTATACATTCCTGCTGATTGAGCAGTATTTCCTGCTCCAGCAGATGCTTCTTTGTCTAAAATTAAAACAGTTTTATCAGGATTGTTTTTTTTCACATAATACGCAGTAGCTATTCCTAGAAGTCCAGCTCCAATAACAATTACGTCATATTTTTTCTCAGACATTTTTGAACCTCATAATGAAAATATCATAGATTACATTACAAAGAAAAGATAATGGCTTAAAAAAGTTTAGCCAAGTATATCGATTTATCGTTATATCAGTTAATTTTTAAGTTAAAGGAAGTTAAGATAATTGATTTCAGAAGGACTAGAAAATGGCAGAAGATAACAAGAAAATTGAGGAAACACTATCAAAAATAAAATACAAGATTGCAGTTATGTCAGGAAAAGGTGGAACAGGAAAAACAACAGTTGCTGTTAACATCGCAAAAACACTAGCTAATGAAGGATACAAAGTTGGTGTTCTTGATGCTGATATAACTGGACCAAACATTCCTTTAATGTTTGGTGTTGAATTTGAACAAATCGTAGCAGAGGATAATAAAATTATACCAATTGAAGCAGAAAATGTGAAAATCATTTCAATGGAATTTCTATTAGAAGATAAAAGTAGTGCAATTATCTGGAGAGGTCCTATAAAGATTAAAGCATTACAACAGCTCATTAGCGATGTTGCATGGGGAGATCTTGATTATCTAATTGTAGATCTTCCGCCAGGGAGCTCAGATGAACCTCTTTCAATTGTTCAAACTATAAGAGATATTGATGGAATGGTTATAGTTACCACACCTCAGCAAGTTTCACTTCTTGATGTTAGTAAATCCATTAATTTCGCTGAAGTAACAAAAACTCCGATAATTGGTATTGTAGAAAATATGTCAGGTTTTGTTTGCCCGAAATGTGGAGAAATAACTAATATATTTATGAAAGATGGAGGAAAGAATATCGCAAATCGACTATCTCTGGAATTTCTTAATTCAATTCCACTCAATCCTGCTATTTGTGAAGCAGGTGATGTTGGAAAACCTGCGGTGGAAATTGATGATAATGTAAAAACAATTTTTCAAGATATTGTTAAGAAGATTATTAAGAGAATAAAAGAAATTAGAGAGGAAAAAAACAATTAAAACTAGTCTCTAAACTTTGCATTTTCTTGAGTAAGTAATTGTTTCTTTCTAGGGTGGTTTGCTCTTCCCGCAAATTTACCTAATCTTCCATTTGAAAGTATCACGCGATGACAAGGTACTATTGGACCAAATCTATTTTTCATCATTACATTACCAACAAATCTTGCTCCGCCAAATATACCAACCCTTTTCGCTAATTCACCATAAGAGACGACTTCACCTGCTGGAACTTTAAGCAATTCTTTAAGGACAGCAACTTCATTTTTGGTGAATCCACTAAAATCAAATTCTATTTTAGGTAAATCAAAGGATGTACCTTTGTTTATTCCATGCATAGCCTCAATGACGGGATGATCAGATTCTTCTACTTCAATCTCTTCTTTAGCTACTTTTGATAGATAGGAAACAGCATCTTCTTTGGTTTTGAATGAGGAAGAGGTGTAGTAGAGTTTTCCTTCATTTAATAAAATACCTAACCAAGTATCATCTTTTTTTGATATTACGGCCTTCATTTTATCCACAAGCTTTTTGTATTTTTTTAGTATTTAAAGTAGTATTAAGGAACTAGAACAAAATGCCCTTATCAGTATTACGAATTAGTGAAAAATTGGAAGAATATCTTAGGAAAATCTATCCAAAGTATGAACTTGCTAAAGTATCTGATTTACAATCACTTGCTAAAGGTTGGGAGACAGAGCTTTTTTCCTTCAAATTTATCTATGAAAAAGAGAATAAGAGAATTGAAGAACAACTAATTCTCAGAATGTATCCTGGTACGAATCAAGAAGAAAAAACGGAGTGGGAATATAAGGTTCTTACTTCCTTATTTAATGCAGGTTATCCAGTTCCTAAAACACATATTCTTGAACTTAATAAAAAAGTTCTCGAAAAACCATTCATAGTTATGGATAGAATTCAAGGAGAGGATATGGGGGGGCTATTTCTTTCTGCTGCGGAAGAGAATGATCAAGAGACAATTTTGAGCATTGTAAAAGTACTCTGTAAATTATTCGTAAAACTTCATAATATTGAATGGCAAGCGCTTCCTTTGGAAATCAACGATGTAGGAGCACTCAATCCATATTACTTTATTAATAGAAAAATATTAATCTACGAAAAAATGATAAATCAATCTGAATATCATGTGCTGCAACCCATTCTAGATTGGCTTATAGAAAGAAAGAATGATGCTTATTCAAAAAAAATCTCAATTATACATAGAGATTTTCATCCACACAACATCATTGTCACAAAAGAAGGAAAAGCTTTTGTTATAGATTGGCCAAGTTGCTCAATAGGTGATTATAGAGAAGATCTTGGTTGGAGCTTACTATTAACGTATGCCTATACAAAAAAAGAGTTTCGAGATATGATTTTGGAATGTTATGAAAAGGAAAGAGGATCAAAAGTAGAAAATATCGATTATTTTGAAGTACTTGCAATATTAAGAAGATTTACAGATATCATGAATATTTTCAAGTTTGGAGCTAACAATTCTGGAATGCGAGAAGAGGTAATTCAACAAATTAAGGAAACAGCTTTTCATATGAAAAGAATATATGAATTGTTAGAAGAAATAACAGGGATTAAAATACCTGAATTAGAGGAATTTATTCTGAATTTAGATGCGAATTAATAATTGTTAACACATGGGAATTACAGAGCTTAAAAGAGAATAAAGTAACAGAATTCTAAGAGAATGAACAATGTCTGACGTAAAGAGAGTTAAATTTCAATATAAAGGAAAGGAAATTGTTGGTACTGTAAAACGGTTAAACAAGAAAACCGTTACAGTGGAAACAAAAACCCATACTTTTCGTGTACCTTATCCTTTAATTACCCCAAAAATGAAACCACCTAAACCATCACAAAAGAAACCCTCAAATCAAAGAGATTGGACAGCATCTCAAACAAAAGATTACCAGAAGTCAGTAACTGCTACTATCGAATCTCTTACTAGAGAAAAATTGAGTTCTCTTCATGTAGCCATTAGATTACTTGGTGAGGCTTTGAAAGAAGGTAATGAAGATGCAATTCATGAAATTTCAAATGAAACAATTGCAGAATTAAATCTAATTTATAATCTCCCACCCTTAAAAGTTCATACAGGAGGGAAGAGAAGGATGACAAGAAGTGGTGGTCAATATTATGGTGTTTATAGAACAAATGGGAAACAAAAGAAAAAATACTCTACATCGGTTTATAGTCGAACTGCGAAAAATCAAAAATATGTTGCACCAAAAACATTTCTTAGGACACTAATACATGAATGGGGGCACCATTATGATAAACACAAACTTGGACTAAAAAATACATATCACACTAAAGGCTTTTATGAGAGAATTAAAACAATTTATGATCAGCTCAAAGAACCATTGGAATCTAAGATAAGATAAGAAGATAGAGCAATAAATTTTAATTATAACTTATTTATAATCGCATCGATGAAAAGATTCTACAAAAAACTAATTTTCTTCTTAGTTTACTTAATAATTTTCAGTTCTATAATTCTGTTATCACAATTGTTCAATACTAGTTTTACAAAAATAAAAGTACAATCTGTTTCTTTTAGTCATTCAGAAATAGCTGTAAATGGGTATCTATACAATCCTTTAGATTTTGAAACCTCAAACAATTTACCAGCTGTAATTTTAGTACATGGAATAATGAATGCAAAGGAAACTATGACTGGATTAGCATTGGAGCTTGCTAGAAGTGGTATAGTTGCTATTACTATAGATGCTCTCGGGCATGGGAATTCAATTGAGAAATTAGAATACGATTCAGATCCTTCTCTAGGTGTTATAGCAACAATAGATTTTCTAGAATCTTTATCTTATGTCAACTCAAGTAACATTGGACTTGTAGGTCATTCATTGGGAGTTGGAGCAATAAGAGCAGCTTCTTTGATAAATGGGAACATCAAAGCGCACATCTTCATAGGAGGTTTATCATTGGGGGCAAATACATCTATCTATGGTAATTTGAACTCTGTTTCACCTAGCAACCTCCTAATAGCCATAGGTAAATATGACGAAATGTTTGATAGTGACGAGGTAAAGGAAGAACTTAAACCAGTATTTGGAACAACAGAATTAGTTCAAGAAAATATATTGTATGGGAGTTTTTCAAACCTTACTGCACGGAAACTTATAATTCCAAAAACCACCCATCTTTTTGAACCAATTAATAGAAAATTAGTAAAAGAATCTGTAAATTGGATGATTGAAGCCTTAGATTTTGGAGACATTAAAAAAGGTGTTCTCTTTCCTCTGCGAGATCTTTTCATGACTATAGGATTTTTTGCGTTTGTAGGGATTGTGTTTTTTATTTCTGAAATAGCTTTTGATATTTCTTTCTTCAGAAAAATTACTATTCATGAAGAGAAAGTAGAATTAACCTTTAGTTTCTGGAAAATGGGATTGAGTTGGGGAGTTCTGCACTTAGTGCTATTTGTTCCTCCAATTCTATTGTTTGGGATGGGATCAGTAATAATTCCATTATCATTAGGTACAACCGCAATTGTATGGGTTTTGTCATTAGCTATTATTGGAGGGATATTTGCTTATTATAATGGAAAGAAAAAGCATCCAGATAAATCTTTTAAAGAAATTATTAGAGGAATTGGAAGAAATTTTATTTATTGGAGAGGATTAATCCTTGCAGTTGATATTTTCTTGTTATTAGTCGTTTTTGACCTAATCGTCGAATTGATTCCTGGAATAAGTATGAAGTTTATCGTACCTTTATTGAGTAATTTCAATTGGTTGAGAGCATTAATGTTTCTCATTCTTGTTCCATTTATGTTCGCATATTTCACTATGGATGGATTAGTTTTAACAAGTATCTATGGTACAAGAAAGAAAAAAGAAGATACAAAAAATAAGTTGTTAGCTTCAGCTCAAGTCGTTGGGATTAAAATGTTACCTTTTGTTCTTGTCTTGCTAATTCAATATCTTACAATGGTAATTTTCAATTTCAAGATTTTAACTGATTTTATTGGATTTAGCATGCAATTCCTAATAATGCTTCTACCATTATTTCTAATATATACGGTAATCACAATCTGGTTTTTTGAAAGAACATCTTCAGTAGAAACAGGAGCATTATTGAATGCTTTACTATTCGCTTGGACACTAGCTACTTTGTTACCTATAAGTTAGATAAGTATGGGAGTATTATGACATTAATGATACATCTTTATGCCTAAAACAAGAAGTAAGGTGATCATTCACCATTCCAACAGCTTGCATATATGCATAAATGATAGTACTCCCAACAAACTTCATTCCTCTCTTCTTCAAATCTTTAGAGATTTTGTCTGATACCTCAGTTTTTGCAGCAACATCTTTCCAGGTCTTAGGATTGTTGTTTATTGGTTTATTATCTACAAACGCCCAGAGATATTTATCAAATGAGCCAAATTCCTTCCTTATCTCTAGGAATATTTTTGCATTAAGAATTGTTGATTCTATCTTTAGCCTATTTCTTATAATGCCTTCATCTTTGATTAATTCATCAACTCGTTTTTGATCATACTGTGCAATTTTATTAAAGTCAAAGTTATCGAATGCTTTTCTGTAGCCTTCCCTTCTTTTTAGAATGGTCATCCAATTTAAGCCTGCTTGAGCTCCTTCAAGGATCAAAAACTCAAAAAGAATCTTATCATCATGAACAGGAACTCCCCATTCTTTATCATGATATTCTCTAGCTAATTCCTCTTTCTCTCCCCAACATCTCTTAATTTCCATTCTAATCTATTTTACGAGCTCTCAAATAATAATAAACATTTTCTAGAATTCTTTTCATAAACCAAATGAAGTATTTATCGCGATCAGGACAGCTGCGAAATGAGAGGAACCCCCTACAATGATTAATATATGAAAAATATCATGAAAACTAAAAATCCCAGGAATTATCTCTTTGTTTTTTATGTGCAAGATTGCCCCTATAGTAAAAGCCAATCCACCAATAAATATTAGAATAAGAACTACTACAGGCATCAACGTTATGAATTCTTTAATTGGTAATATCGCCATCCAACCCATTAACAGATAGATTACTGTTTCTACCCATCTTGGTACATTCAGAACAAAAGGTTTGAAAATTATACCTAATACAACTAATGTCCATTGAGCAGCTATTATTCCCCAACGCCAAGCTCCTGTTAGAAATATATAGACTAATGGTGTATAGGTTCCAGCTATCATAAAAAAAATTGCAATATGATCAAGAATTCTCCAGAAGGAATACTCATTTTCTTTCTTCTTCAGAGCATGATAGAGTGTACTTGCAATAAAAAGGAATGTTATTGAGAAACCATAAATAGCAGCAACTACTACATTAGATCCTTCTCTAATCGTTAAGAAAAGCAGATATATAGAACCAGCTAAGGCAGCAATTGAACCGATGAGATGTGAATAAGAAGCAAATCGTTCTTCTTTAAGCTATTGAAGCACCTACTTTTCTAATTCTACTGTTTTGCATAATTCACTTGTTCATAAATATTTCATGGAAACAAGAAATCCATTTAACTCTACAACGCAAATTAGTTTATGTATTTATATATCACCTTACGAATTTTTCTACATGAACAGTGAGATATCAAAAAATGAAATGAAAGAACTGTTAAATTTCATGCAACGTATTAAAAACTTTGAGAGATTGAGTAACATCAAGATATGGGCTGTTGAGAGACTAACATGGGGATTGTTACTTATTGCAGGAGGGATTTTAGATTTTGTTATACTTCATTTTACACACGATATAATTGGTTGGATTACTACTCTACTATGGATTTTGATAATCGCTATTGCATTATTATTATCTAATTTTCAAAGAAGAAACATCTTCATAACAACTAAGAAACAAGAAGTATCATTTTATCAGAAAACACAATATTTTTGGATAACTATTGCAATTGCTTTAGTTTTTGTTTTTGGTTCTACTGATTTAAATCATCTAACATTCCCTGTAATTGCAGGTATGATAGGGAGCTTATTATTGATTGA
>JAEOTE010000012.1 GCA_016839945.1 Candidatus Heimdallarchaeota archaeon
ACAGTAAGCTTGTGATTGAAATGTCTGCAGCAATAGGATTGAATGAGGATGGCTATTCAAATGAAGAATTCCACACAGTGCCACATGTTTATTATGAAAGTGCAAAAGGGAATTGGACAGAGTTAATAGATTATGTTCTAAATAACTTAGACTAGAAAATCTTAAAACTGAATAAATATGATTATATTTTTGGTGATTAATATTCCAGTATTCGTATGTTTAATGAAATTAACAAAACAAGGAATATCCTACATTAAGGACGCTCCAAAGCGTATAGAAAATGCATCAAAGATTTTAGAATCGATGGGTGGTAAAGTTTTAGCTGCTTATCTTACAATGGGTGAATACGATAAAGTAGTAGTTGTAGAAACACCTAATGATGAAATTGCCATGGCAATGTTAGCTGCTGTAGGTTCTTGGGGAAATGTGAGAACTACAACTCTGAAAGCTTTTACAAAGGATGAATTCGCAAAAATAGTAGAAAATCTTCCATAAAGAATAAACAATTTGGAGGGAGTTTTTATTTTTTTAGATCTTGAATTTCTTTACCTTCAAGATTCATTCTATACGCAAGATGAAGTACCAGATTCTGTACAATTACTATTAGAAGACGGAATTCTTAGATTATCTTGGACTAACTTCGTTCTTCAACCAATAAGTCATACTGAATTGATTATTCAAAGTGGAGCTTTTGAAGGAGAAACAATGTTTAGAGATCCAAACACAGGTTTCCTTTATTGGGGAAGTAGAGTTTTCAAACCTTCCACTTAATTTGTTCTTTTTCCTTTATTCAATATTTTTCTTAGATTTTAAAAACAGAGAGTAACCAATCTTAAGGACGGAACTTTTAAAATGCTAAAACTACTACTACAATCGTGATTTCAGAAAACCAAATTGAAGAAAAGGTTGAGGAGTTATTGGAAGAGCTCACATTAGAAGAAAAGTTCAAACTAATGGTTGGGTTCTTTAGATTTCAGACAAACACTATCCCAAGATTAGGAATTAAAACATTCAAAGTGACCGATGGACCATTAGGAATTTCTCAACATTCTAGCATGCTTAGGAAAAATACTAAATTCCCTGCGGGGATTAACCTAGCTGCTTCTTGGAATCGAGAATTAGCTTATGAATGTGGGGAAGCTATAGGTAGAGAAGCAAGAGCAATAAACAGATTATGTGTCCTCGGTCCAGGAATCAATATTGGTAGAACACCTCTAAATGGAAGAACTTTTGAGTATTATAGCGAAGATCCTCACTTAACTAAAGAGATAGCAATACCATTCGTAAAAGGGATTCAAAGTCAAAGAGTAGCTGCATGTCCTAAACATTACGTAGCCAATAACCAGGAAACAAACAGACGAACCATCGATGTTCAAATAGATGAAAGAGCATTACAAGAAATCTATCTTAGAGCTTTCAATGATACTGTTGAAGAAGCAGATCCATGGACAATAATGAGTTCATACAATTTGATTAATGGTGAGTATGTACATGGAAGCTACAAGCTGTTAAAAGAGACATTAATGGACAAGTGGGGATTTAATGGTTTTGTAATGACAGACTGGTGGGCAACACAAAACTGGGGGGTAACACAACCAACAACAGAAGAAGCTATTAAAGCTGGTTTAACTCTTGAGATGCCTGTACCTATCCTTTATGATAAAGAAATTCTTCTTGAAAAACTCAATAAAGGGAAATATACTGAAAAAGAGGTTAACAATCTAATTCGAAGATTATTGCGTGTTTACGTTCAGGTAGGGATGTTTGAAAATGAGAAGGATTTACCCATAGGAGAAAGAAATTCTAAGAGACATCAGGAATTAGCAAGAAAGATGGCAGAAGAAGGTATTGTTTTGTTAAAGAATGAGAAACAACTTTTACCTCTGAATATTGATGAAATTAATACTATCGCTGTCTTAGGCCCTAATGTTAAACGAAAATTTGGAAAAATTCTACTTGGAGGAGCAGCAGCTGTAACTCCACCCTATGAAATCACCCCCCTTAAAGGATTAAAAGAAAAATGTAAAGAAAAAGTAAGGATAATTAAAGATGCTTCCAAAGCAGACGTTGTTCTTTTATTCATGGGTCTAAATCATGATTCCAATAAAAAATTAACGTCTGACAAAATAACTAAAGACAAACCCGAATATGGAAAAGAATCTGAAGTTGTAGATAGGACAGAATTTGGGTTACCAACTGCGCAAGTTGAACTAATAAAGAAAATCTTAGAGATTAATCCAAACACTATTGTTGTATTAAATAATGCCAATCCAATATCTATGGAAGAATGGATTGAAAATGCACACACAATCTTAGAAGTCTGGTATCCAGGAATGGAAGGTGGAAGAGCAATTGCTAATGTTCTTTTTGGTGATGTTAATCCTTCTGGCAAATTACCTTGGACTTTTCCAAAACAATTGAAAGATTCTCCTGCACATAAATCAACTAAAACCTTTCCAGGTGAAAATCTCAAAGTTTTCTACGAAGAGGGGATATATGTGGGTTATAGATATTTTGAGAAAGAAAACATAGAACCATTATTTCCTTTTGGTTTTGGTTTATCTTATACAACATTTGAAATTACGAATGCTATTTCAGATAAAAACAAATTGATCTCAAAAGAAGATTCTCTGACAATTACTACTGAGATTGCCAATATTGGAGAGAGAGCAGGAAATGAAGTAGTTCAAGTCTATTCAGAAGCTCCAGCTAAAGCAATCGATAGACCTTTGAAAGAATTAGTTGGATTTGAAAAAGTCTTTCTTAAGAAAGGAGAAAAAAAGAGCGTAGAAATTCAAATTAAAGCAAAAGATTTAGCTTTTTATGATACTAAGAAAGCTGAATGGAGCATTGAAAAGGGTAAGCACATTCTACATATTGGAAACTCTTCAACTAATATATCGGAGAAAATAGAAGTAGATTATAAACAAAAGTAGAATTCCAGTTAAAACTTAATCTATGTCAATTCTGTTTGCTTTTTTTAAAATATAAAGTGAATCTATAGTTACCCATTCATTCATTTTTTTATTATTAACACCTTTCCAGTCCGCTGGACTAAAATAACGAGCATTTTGGTTTGATGATTGACAATATTTTGCTTCCTTTGGAAATCCACCATCCTCCAATCTCTTAGATTCGAGTAAATCCAAAGCTTCTTTACATCTCTTATCCTGAAGCTTATCAGCTTCTCCTAGAACCTTTAGTGCCATTAAAACATCATAATGCCAATATGGAGGATAATGAAGCATTAACCATTTTTGGTTTATCACATTGCCGTCACTTATTCTTCTATAAAACTTCCTTTTCAAGAAAAGTTCAGCAGCTTGTTCTACTGCCTTCTGAACTAGTGGATTCTTTTCTACTTCTAAATAGTGAATAAGTGCTCTTAAAGGGATTAAACTCTCATGATATGACGAATTTCTAGCTTCAGGTTTTCTATCGCAATTCCACCCCCCATCTTCCCATTGATGATCAACCAATCTCTCAGCTAGAAGTCTACTTCTATCATCAAAGAAACCTAATGAAATTGCGGAATATAATCCATTACCATCTTGAGAAGCGCAAAAACGTGTTCTTCCAGCAATTACAAGTTTAAGCTTTCTTCCTAACAACCATTTCATTTCTCTATTAATGCTTTGGACAAGATCGTTATCTCCAGGAGGATAACCAATATCAGCTAGGTGTGACATTATCCAATGAGCTCCTTGCCATTTTGTATAGACATGAAAGGTTTTGCTGGAATCATCTTTCGGTAAATATGAAAATAGGTTTTTAATTACAGGTGATTTTTTCTTCAAATTAGTTGTTAACTTCTTAACTTCTGAAGTCTCATAATCATGATTTAAGAGACGCAAATAGGTCTTCAACTTAACTGCTGGTTCATTTGAACCAAGTAGTGCATCAATTACAGATTTATTATTCAAGCTTAACGCCTATTTATATTAAGCTTTCAACAAAAAAAAGTTTTTCATTTTCTGTAACCATTAATAATCTTCAACTATAACACTCCTCTCCAATGAAAACAAATTTCTGTTTATATGTAATACAGAGATCAAACACAAAAGACTCAGTTTCTAGAAAAAAAAGAAGTAAAGTTATTTCTTTCCTCATAGATGAGATTTTTTCTTCTTTCTATAGAGTTTACAAAGAATAACTAAAAGAGCAATTGAAGATACAAACATTATCAATTCATATCTTGTTCTTTCAAGATCTTCATTCAGTGGATAAAGGTCTTTAGATTCAGCATCACCATCGATAGGATAAGGATCCTCACTATCCCACTCATTCCAATAGTTGCCTTCTTGAATTGTTGCTTCATACCATGTACTATTTGTTCCTGCATCATAGGCTTGGGAAGTACCTCCTAGATTATTGTCTATGAAAATGTTGTGGTGAATAATGTTGTTATCAGAATTTGAATCTAAGAAAATCCCATACTCATTGTTGTTACTACAAGTATTATTTGTCAAGGTCGCACCAGAGGAAGATTCCAGTCTGAAACCAGCCAAGTTTTTACTGCAAGTATTATCCATTAAAGTCACACCAGATGAACCAAACAGTTCGATACCATAATCATTATTGTTACTACAAGTATTATTTGTCAAGGTCGCACCAGAGGAAGAAATCAGTCTGATACCAAACCCATTGTTACTACTACAAGTATTATCCGATAATGTCGCACCAGAGGATTGATACTGTTTAATACCATATTCATTGTTGTTACAAGTATTATTCGTCAAGGTCACACTAGGGCAAATATCCAGTCTGATACCATGAACATTGTTGTAACTACAAGTATTATCTGTTAATGTCGCACCAGAGGAATCATACAATCTGATACCATAATCAATGTTGTTACTGCAAGTATTATCCATTAATGTCAAACCAGAGGAAGATTCCAGTTCGATACCAAACAAATTGTTACTACAATTATTATTTGTCAAGGTCGCACCAGAGGAAGAAGCCAGTTTGATACCATAATTTTTGTTGTTACTAAAAGCATTATCCATTAATGTCGCATCAGAGGAAGAAGCCAGTGAGATACCATAATCATTATTGTTACAAGTATTATTCGTCAAGATCAAACCAGAGGAAGATTCCAGTCTGATACCAGAGGCAAAATACATATGGAGACCAGGAATAGTATTGTTACTACAAGTATTATCCGTCAAGGTCGCACCAGAAGAATAAGACAGGTGGATCCCATCATAATCATTGTTTCTAACAATGTTGTTTATGATTGAAGCTGTTCCTTCAGCAATATGTGAAATATAGATACCATTAATTGTTGCATCAATATAACAATTCTGAATAACAAAGTGCTTAGTTGTACCATTAATATATATACTTCTTTCACTTGTTGTAGTAATATTGTAATCTTCAATAAGGAATGGAATTTCAGCAGTTCCTGAACCTAGAAAGCCATAATCTGTGAAATTTCCATCATTAATAATTTCAATAGGTCCATGTGTTGTTAAAGATAAATCTAGTAATTTATGTGAAGTTGTTGATAAAGCTGAATTTAGCTGATCTTCTTTCTGATTATCTGAACTTAACAGAGTAGTTATTGATTGTGCTTTAATGACCAAAGCAAATAGAATTATTCCAAAAACAAATATTCCCAATAATATTCTTTTTCTCATCCGTTTATACTTCCTTTATCGATTTTTTTTAAGAGATAATGTTTATAATTTAGTCCTTCTATTTTCATTTTAAATCCCATTTTATTATTAGTAATAATACTTTATTACTACTATATTGTGTTCTTTTTAATATATAAAATTTTTGTATAGATACAAAAACTTTAAAATAAACAGTGAGAGTACTATCATGTGTAATATAATGTCTGAAGTAAAGAGTAAACGTGGAAGACCCAGAAAGTACCCTAAGGAAGACACATATGCTAGACAAAAAGCATACTATGAACGTAAAAAGAAGAAAATAAAAGAATTGGAAGAAAAAGTGAAAGCACTTCAAAAAGGCAGAGATTTATCCCCAGCTCAGAAAAAATTACTTAAAGATCTGGATTTACCAGAGTATGAAACTATTAGTTGGATTAAGATTACACCGAATGAAATAGCTTTAATGGGTATACAAGAGTTAGAGACAACCATTGAGGATTTTAAGAAAATTGCAGATTATAACGTCCAATTGCGATATTATATTCTCAACCTTATAATAAAAACAATTAGTATAGACTATTTACATTCCTCAGATGATTTATCTACAAAAGATCTTTCGAAAATACTGAAAGAAGATGTTAGTAGTATCCTTGATGCAGGATACGAAACAATTCAACAACAGATGCTTCTTTATCTTATGGAAGCAGAATTATCAAGCAGAGAAAGATCCTCCACTAGAGAGAAGAAACTAGATATTTTTGAAGCAAAAGTAGAGGAATTAGAAAGAGAAGTAAAAGTGAAAGAAAAAGATATTAAGAAGATTGAAAAGCTCACTGAGCAGTAATATTTCTCCTTTCTGAATAACGTTTAAGAATAGTATAGGGAATCCTTATTTTGTATGCTTGGTGGTAACAGTACTACTTTACTTGAAATCGAGGAATTACTAAGACACATGAAAGTAGATGAAGTTGCTACTAGGCTAGTAGAATTTGAAAAACAAGATAATATTACAAAAGAAGAATCTCATAGAGCTAAATTACTTAGAATTAAATTATTATTTGATACAGATAAATGGGGAGAAGGCTTAGATATTTTAGAACAGATTTTATCTGTGTGCGAGAAAGTAGACAATAAACTAATTTACCTTGATGTTTTGTTTTTAAAGAGCATCTATTACACTGAACTTGCATTTCATAATGAAGGAATCAAAAATTCTGAAAGAGGTTTAGATTTAATTAAAGAGCTCAAAATTTTTGATGATGTATTTATCTTAAGAGAAGCTTGGTTTCTAGTATATAAAGCATTGAATCATAAAATCATAGGCAATCTCAACATAGCAGAAGAAATAATCGAGAAATGTCTAAAACTAGCTAGAAAATTAAATGATGAGTATCTTCTTTTTGCAATTTATAAATTCAAAACTAATACACTTTGGGGCATTCGTAATATTCACCAGATTTTCGAATTGTACTTAGAAATGTTTGAATTAACAAAAAGGATGAAAAACGATTATCTAATAGCATGGAGTTGTATTTATGGAGCTGAGATTGCACAAATAGTAGGCAGAGGTGATGTAGTTAAGAAACTTTTAGATGAAGCAGAAGAAGTAATAAAGAAACAAAAAAAGTTGAATACACCATATGAGTGGCTGGAAATTCAAAAAGCTACCATATATTATAGTCGAGGAGAAATAAGTAAGGCAATATCAGTTTGGAGAAGATTTATTCCTAGACTTAGAAAAAAAATTGTGGATCCCGATAGAGTAGGGGTTCTATTAACGTCAGAAAGCATTATAGAACGTTATGAAGGGAATATAGACAGATCAATTGAATTAAGAGAACAACTAATTGCAATGTTCACAAAGATTGGAAGCAAACATCGAATCCCTCAGCATAAAGCAAATTTAGCCAGGTGTCTTCTTGTTGCAGGACAATATAATCATGCATTAAGAATATGTCAAGAAATTTTGGAAGACTATAGTGAGTTCTCAAATGAACTATTGAACAGGTTGATTTTCTTCATTATTGGTAAAATTTACCAAATCCAAGGAGAGTACTATCTTTCCTTGGATTATTTCAGAAAAAGCCTAAATTTAGGCAAAAAAATACCAGGTGTTGGAATCTTTATAATTCAAAGTCTCTTTCATTCAATTCAACTATTAGTAGAAAAAAACCAAGAAGAAAAGAGTTACCAATATTTGAGAGAATTGGAGGAGACAATTGAAAAATATCCATCAAAACTTAACAAAAAGTACTATCAAGCAGCAAGAGCAATAATTTTGAAAGCTAGCTCACGCCCAAAAAACTGGATTCAAGCCTTAATTATTTTTGAAGAAGTAATAGAAGAAATATGGGAAGGAAAGATTATAGATCAAGAGCTTATCATAGTAGCACTCATCAATCTTTGTGAACTGTTAATGAATGAATTCAGCATTTCAGGAGAAAAAGAAGTAATGGATGAGCTTGAAAAGCATACAGACAAATTAGAAGAAATAGCTAATAAGCAAAAATCATTATCGTATATTCTAAGATTAGAAGTGAAGAACATTAGGCTTCATACTATCTGGTTAAAAACCGTCTATTCTTTAGCTGATGTAGATTTAAAGAAAGCTAAAGCACTTATAGAAGAAGCAAGAGATATGGCTGGTGAAGAAGGATTAATTCAACTTGCAGAGAAAATTAATCAACAACAATCAAAGCTCTATAACCATTTACTTCAATGGAATGAATTTATTCAAAAACAAGATATTATCTAGCTTTTTCATAATCTGTATTAAACAATCATAAATAATGAAAATTCATTCAAACTTGAACTTATTGAAGAGAGGTAGATATTAATAATTCAAAAAGGATTCACAGAAGAAGAAGTTCTTGAAATTGCTAGAAATGCTTATGAAACTGGTCAAGCTAATTTTCCAATTATCAAGGAAAAAACAGTCTTAGGTGACAAATTATTGAGAATCTACTCTCTTTTGAGGAAGAGAAAGTAACCACAGCTCTAAGTTTAGAACAGAAAAGAGAGTGAATGTCAATCAACCATCCAAATCAAAATTCCTGACTGCAAGCAAACTTAGAGCTGTCACTCCCAAATGACATGTTATGGAATTACCCAAAAAGAATAGTTCAACTCTTTTGATTTTTGGTTTCGTAGTTCTCTTGATCATCTCTATAAACGCATCATTCTCCTTTCTAGGAATTGTTTCAGCTACCCAAATGAACAACTCATCTTCTGGTTCGAAACATTTCCACAATTCTTCAAGCAGTCTTCTACAGGCTTTTTTTACACCAAATTCTTTGGTTACAGGCTTTATCTCTCCATTTACTAGAGCCATAATTGGATAGGCTTTTAGAATATCTGCAAAGAAGTACATTATACGGCCGATTCTACCACTTTTATAGACATGAGTTAAGTCAGTAAGGGTTGTGAAGTTTTGAATATCATTATCTCTAAAATGTGTAAGTTGTTTGATAATATTCTCTAGCTTTTCTCCTTTATTAAGTAGTTGAGCAGCTTTAATTGCTATTGTTCCTGTATAAACCGAAGCTCCTTTAGAATCGAAAATAGTTATTTTTGGTCCATTTGGATTTTCTTTTTGAAACTTTTTTGCAGTATTACTTACAACATTCATGGTTCCTGACAGTTTCTCAGAAATATGTACCATAAATAAGTGATCAAAATCCATGTTATTCACTAAAACCTCCCAAACATCACTAGGGGTTGGTTGACTGGTTTTAGCTGATTTAGCATTTTGAATAAGTTCATAAAATTCTTGAGGAGGAACACTGTAATCATCACGATAGTTTATTTCATCAATAATAGCATAGGCATGAATAATGTCTATATTGAATCTTCTTGCTAATTCAGGATTTAGATTAGAGCCTGAATCTGTAATGATTTTGATTTTCATATACTGAATCTTCGAGAAAATTATATAATCATTTGTATATTTCGTCAAACAGATTTGAAGGTTTAAGACATTTTCATTTTACTGCAAAGCAATTCTCCTTCCAGTAAGGTCGAGCTTCCAAAAACACACCCTTTTAGAAGGCACTACTTTTATTTAAAATTTATTCAAAAAAAACTGAATGTTTCTATTTTTATTCAAATTTATCATATCTGAAATAAAATTCTAGAAACATCGAACCTTGAACTAGGTCTAGTACTAAGATTAGAACCATTACTAGCTATAATTTGTTCAATATTCTAAATTCAACTCCCATAGTAATCTTCGATATATGTCAAACCAAAATGGTTTATCCTGGAAGAAGGTTCTTGCTCCGAAGTTAGAGAAGAGTATAAACCCACATTTGCTATCTGGGTCAAACAATGCTAATGTTGAGATTCCCACATCTCCACCTGAATGTGAAGGATAAAATGGTTTAATATTAGCAGACCTCTCTGTGTAATACCACCCTAAAGCTTGCCCTTCATCTATCTCAGGATATTGTACAGTAAGAACCTCATCTACAGTTGTCTCATTTAGAATTCTTTCCGTACCAAGAATTCCTCTATTCATGTACATCTGAATAAACATACTATAATCTAGAATGTTTGTTTTGAGTGATCCGTCAGGATAAGTAGGAAATCCGTAGTGATTATATTTGATGTAATCACCTTTAGAATATTCATAATTATAAGTAAGCAAACTCTCATTTATTTCCGAAATAAACCAACCTGTAGCATCCATATTGAGGGGAGTAAAGATATTATCTTTACAGTATACATTGAAGGGAATACCTTTAATCACTTCAACTAAATAACCTAGTAGTCCAAATCCTGTATTACTATAGTAATTTGTCTCTCCAGGAGCATGTTCTAAGAAGTTAATTTCAGGAAAATAAAACTGACCATTTGGTGAGAAAGTCTCGTTAAGAAAGTCCCCTAAACTCCAAGGGGAATCTCCTCCAGCTGGAAGAGTGTAAGTACTGTCAAGAACATCCCAATTATCAATAATACTTGAAGTATGAGTTAAGAGCATTCGAGCAGTGATTGGCATGGAAGGATGATTAGGATTTCTAATGGAGAATGGAAAGAAAGTATCCAAGTCCTCATCAAGATCTAGGAGACCTTCATCTACTAATCTCATAACAGCTGTTGATGTTACTGGTTTAGATACAGAAGCAACCATAAACAGAGTTTCATTTGTTACAGGAATTTCATTTTCTAAATCAGCGTATCCATAATAACCCTCCCATGTTAGCTGACCATCTTCTATTAATCCAATTGCCATACCAACATAATGACCATTGTTCATTTTTCTTTGAATGAATTTATCAAGATCTGTCCATGTGTTAGTAATAAAATAATGGCACAGTAATGGCGTTATAAATGCTACAAGAATAACAGGTATTGAGACAAGAATGGTTTTTGTTCTTTTATTCATAAACTTCTAGTAGTTCACTTTTATATTTAAGGATATGCAGTTTTTCTGATTAATAGGTTTTTATACATCTACTCAATTTTTTCAAGTTTAAAGATTACAGGTCTTAATCCATCTGGACATACACCAAAAGATATTCCTTCTCCAATTGTTTCTGGATATCCTCCTCCCCAAGTAAGTAAATGTACATTCTTGAAAATACTATTCCATGCATGAGGACAAAATCCTTCTGGCTTATTTCCTGATCCATCTGAAATAAATTCACTTCCTGCCTTCATTGAACAATTTGATACTGTTTGCCCAGACACAAGAGTATATTCATGTCCGAAAATATCTTCTGGCAAGAATTGCTTTACAACAGTTATTTTAACTTTACTTCTCATAATAATCACCTACT
>JAEOTE010000013.1 GCA_016839945.1 Candidatus Heimdallarchaeota archaeon
ATCAGAAATCCTTGGCATATGTTTTTATTTTGTTTTTTGGATATGTTGCAATAAGAGTAATGTTCATTCTAAACAGAGAAAAGAAGGTTGAAGATACAGCTTAGAATTAAATATTCGGTTTTTTTTGTATACTAGATTTATAAATGATGAAAGACATAGATTCACTAGTATGAAAAACAAAAAAAAACTAATTGCTCTAGTAATTTCTGTTTTGTTCTTCTTCTCTACAATGTACGGAATGAGTGAAAATAACATTAATCGTAACATTACTAAAAATAATTTTACAGGCTACTCTGACATTGGATGGCATCTAGATCAAATTAACATCACAGATGCATGGGATTTAACTGCTGGTTCTCCAGAAATCATTATTGCAGTAATAGATTCAGGAATAGATTTCAATCATACTGAAGTAGTCAATGAATGGAAAAATGTGGATGAAATGCCTTTTGATGGCATAGATGATGATGCAAATGGTTACATAGATGATTATCATGGATGGGATTTTGTGACTAATGATTCTGAACCTGGTCATGAAGTAATTGATCCTGTTCACTGGCATGCAACCTTTATTACAGGTATCATCACTGCTCCTTTGGATGATTATGGTGTTGCAGGTGTAGCACCCAACGTTACAGTAATGAATTTACGTGTTTTAGATGCAACCAATATGCAAGGAACTACAGATGGAGAACTTGGTGATGCAATAAGATATGCTGTTGATAATGGTGCAGATGTCATTAATCTAAGTCTTCAGTATTATTTTGCTAATTTCTCCTATCTTGATGATATCCAATATGCCATTTCAAAAAATGTATCCGTTGTTTCAGTAACTGGGAATACATGGGCAGGAGGAATAGATTTTCCATCCTATCCAGGTGCATATGATGAAGTAATTTCAGTAGGGGCAACCAATTCTTTCTATCAAAAAGCATTTTACAGTAATTTTGGTTCTCCATGGACCGAATTAATGGCTCCAGTTGGTGATGGTGAAGGCGGTTTGATAATAAACAGTACATTTCCACCACCTAATATTCCATATGGAACTGCCATTGGAACATCATTTGCAGCTCCCCAAGTTGCAGCAGTAATTGCGCTTATGAAATCTGTAAATTATACAATACCTATTGCTGAAATAAGATCTATTCTCCAAACAACAGCACTAGATCTTGGACCTCCTGGAATAGATCCTGAATTTGGTTATGGTTTAATTAATGCTACAGCTGCAGTTCTGGAAGTATATAATAGATACAATGTTCCAGTAGTTCAGGAATTTGGTCCTACACACATATCTATAATATTAACAGTAGTTATATCCACAATAGCAGTTTTACCAAGAGTGTTAAAAAGAAAAGAAATGAAGAAAATTTAATCTTTCTTTTTTTCTTTTATTTCAAAATTAATTTGTGTTTATTCGAACACAAGAAGCATTATTTGAGTTTGTATACATATTACTACAGGTTTGATATTTATGTATATTACAAAGACAAAAATCAGTATTGGAATAATTTCAATTTTATTAATAACAGGATTAGCTGTGACGATTCCACTTTTAGTAAAGAAAACACCGCATGGAATTTTTGACGGAAAGAACGTGATTGCTGGAACAGCTGCTGCTTACACTATTAAGAGTGCTGTAAGTACTTCTTTTGGAACTTATACTCCTTTAACCTTCGATTTTTCTCCCTCAATTACTCCAACAGGTATAGCCAATAATCTAGCAAATGTAGATAAACAAGGTCTTGATCTATCTCCAGAAGTCAAACGAGCTCTTGAACAATATGGTTTTGCTCTTGTTGATGAAGGATATGAAGATATCTATGAATTGTATGAAAATCCTTCTGAACCTTCTCCTAGATTTGTAACTACTGATTTGTGTTTACATGCTTATCATGTTCTGTATGATATTACTCTTAGAATTTTAGAGGGTGAAAATTTCTTTTATGATTTTGAACAAATGCTTATAACACTGAGAGAAGCTCAAATCGCTCTTAATCTAACAGTTACTCAACCCATTGTTCATGATGCTATTAACAAGAATGTTGCATATTTATCAGTGATGCTTTATCTATTGAATGACACTAATTCAATTCCTGCTGAAGTAGCTACTCTTACAAATCTAGAGCTTGAAAAAATGGACGCTGGAGTGAGAGATTATTCACCTATTTTTGGCTATGAGGAAGATTATACACAATACAAGGTGAGAGGCCATTATACTAGAAATGAAATTCTTGGGAACTATTTTAAAGCGATGATGTATGCTGGAAGGATTAGTTTTCTCCTCCAAAGTCCAATGGGTGATCCAGCTATGGGGATTGAACATACAAGAATGGCTATACTTCTTGTTTCAAGTTTCAATACATCTATTGGTCCAGATACTGTCTGGGATTACTGGGACTTAGTGTATGAACCTACAGTCTTCTATGTTGGAGCAAGTGATGATTTAACAGCAGCTGAGTATTACCAACTATGGCAAAATCAAGGAGCTCCAGCTGGAGATATTTTAGCGACTGAAAGTGTTATTACCTCTTTTATCGATGAAGCAAAAACTTATCGAAAACCCAAGATAAATTCGATGTTTGTTTTTGATGCTTTTGAGCATGAAAATATTACTCAAGGATTTAGGTTAATGGGACAACGATTTATACCAGATTCTTACATTTTCCAACAACTGGTCCATAATAAGGTTGGAGGAAGACTTATGCCAAATGGATTGGATGTTTTTTCAGTTTTTGGAAGTCAAAGAGCTGCTGATTATATGCAATCAGAGAATGCTTCTTATCCCGATTATAGTGATCAGATTATAAAATTACGAACAGAGTTTGGCAATCTTACTGACTATGATTGGACACAAAATCTCTATTGGTTGTGGTTATATACTTTCTTCCCATTGTTGGAGCCAGCTTCCACAGGTTACCCTGGTTTTATGTTAAGCGATGCATGGACGGACAAAGCTTTAATGACTACCATGGGTTCTTGGGCAGAATTAAGACATGATACAATCCTTTATGCAAAACAATCGTATACTTATGAAACATCTTTACCACCACCTGCAAAGGATGGATATGTAGAACCTTATCCAGAGGTATACGCTAGGTTAGCAAGTCTTGTTAGATTAATGCAAGATGGGCTAAACTCCAGAGGTTTATTATTAGATAGATTTGACTCTAAGCTTGAAGGAATAGCTGGAATATTTGATAGACTAACTGAAATAAGTATCAAAGAATTAGAAAATGAACATTTAACTGACGATGATCTAGACTTCATAAATTATGCAGGATCATATATAGCAGGATATGCAACATTTGAAGATCCAGAAGCTGATCCATGGACAAGTGAAGCAGACGATCGAATGGCAATTATTGCAGATGTTCATACAGATCCAAATACTGGAAAAGTTCTTGAGGTTGGTACTGGAGACCCTTATGTTATTTATGTGATTGTTCAAGACCATAAAGGAAAATTGAGATTAACTCGAGGAGGTACTTTCTCCTATTTTGAATTTAAGCATCCTATGCAAGATCGGTTATCTGATGAAGAATGGCAAGATATGATAGACACAAGTCCACCAGATTTACCAGATTGGATTCTAAATATTCTCCCAATTTACACAATTCTACAATCTCAATTGATGTTGGTTCCTTTAAATAATAAGAAGTAATACAATAATTCCTTTTTTCTTTTTTTCTTTTTTCATGCTAATATTATTATACTATAATTGAGAAACTAAAATAATATTCAGTGAAGGTAAACAGTCTAATAAGAGGAAAACAAGTTGGAAAACAATTCAGCTTTTGAAAAAATTCAAAGTACTGTAGGAAATTTCCGAGATTTAGCTCTGTTTAATCAAACCTATATTAAGCCCGGAATGATTTATAGGTCTTCATCACCTATAGCAGAACAATCTCCAGAATTACTTCAGAACATGCAAGATCTAGGAATTAAAACTATTGTAGATTTAAGATCAGCAGTTGAAATAGGATATGCCTCCTATGATGATGATTTTCTAAATGCTTTCAAGTATTCATGGGTTCATCTAGATATCTCAATGCCATCTGATGTGATGTTAAGAGAAGGGAAGAGCGAACTATCTTTTTACAAGCAATTTTGTTGGTATACTCTTTTCTATAATAAACATCAAATCAGACGTTTTTTCAATATTCTTTCCCACCCAGAGAATTATTCAATTGTTATTCATTGTCATGCAGGGAGAGACAGAACTGGTGTAGTATCGAGTTTAATATTACTCCTTCTGAATGCTCCAGAACCAAATATTATACAAGATTACTTGGCTACAGATGAATATACACTAAGTGAAGATATGGAATTTGTTTTTAATGAAGTAGAAGAAGCTGGAGGAATAATGAAGTATCTAACCAGTTGTGGTTTAAAACAAGATACATTAGAAAGACTCGTAGAAAGATTAAGACCCTAAGGCAAAAGTTATTTTTAAGTGGTTTACAATCTATTCATCTCTTTCAAAAAGAGGATGTGAATAATTGTCAAAATTAAACAATTTCCTTCAGCACTTTAAGATGAATGAAACGAATTCTCATCCTCATCTGAATACTAGAATGAAATTTTTAGTTTATTCAATCTCAGCTTTTGGTACTGCAGCTAGATTTATTGGTCGAATGTTTATAGAATTGTATGCAGTAATCATCGATTCTTCATCTACAGCTTTAGCAATGATTACAGCGTTAAGGAACTTGATTCAACTAGCCTTACAATCTTCTTTTGGAAGAATTTCTGATTTTCTTGGAAGAAAGATATTAATTCTTATTGGATTGTTTGGTGCAGGAATTTCACTAGCTCTCTTTCCTCTGATTCATAATCAATGGGTATTAGTTGGTGGAGTTGTTATATTTTCGATTTGTTTTGCTTGCTTTTCTCCTGCTTTTACAGCTCTTCTTGGTGATTTAACAGATAGAAAGAATCGAGCTGGTCTACTTAGTTTAGTAACCATGGTTGGTGCAATTGCTTCTTTTATTGGATTGATAGTTATTGGTGAGCTTAGTAATCTTGGTGAAAATGAGCATCTACAATATACAATAATCCTTGAAGCTGCTGCAGGATTATTTATTATTACGGGAATTTTTGGTGTCTTTCTTATGGATCCACCAACAGAAAAACTGAGGGAGAGAAGCGTATTAACTTTGACTCCTTTGAAAGAAAACAAAAATTTCAGAAATTTTGTTATTGTTGGTTCACTAATGGGTTTCGCAATGTCTTTAGGATGGCCTATTTTTCCTCAAGTTAGAGGTACTTTTGCATCAGCTCAAGAAAACACCTGGATTTGGGCTTCATTTAGTATTTCTATGATTCTAGCATTAATCATAACTAAACCATTTATAGACAGAGTGAAAAGAAAATGGGCTCTGTATATTGGGAGAGCTGTTATGTTTTTTGTCCCATTGAATTTAGCAATAACAGTTTTATGGGTTCCTTATTGGTGGCATATGGCTATCGGTTCTGCAGTTAGCGGTTTTGGAAATGCATTTTACATGGTAGCAGAAAGTGCTTATGCGTTAGATAGTGCAAGTGAGAAAGAAAAAGGAACATACACAGGATTATTTTATCTTTTCTTGGGTTTAGCTACTTTTGCTGGATCTCTTATTTCAGGAATACTTGCCGATGTTACTACGAAAATCTTAGGTAATTGGGAACAAACTATGGTGATTTTTCTATGGATTATAACTGCTTTCAGATTTACTTCTTCCTTAGGTTTCATACTCCTTAAAGAACCACAAGTAGTTGAACCTGTATGGGAAACTGTTAAAATTGATAAAACCAAAGAATAAATAATGAGTGAAAAATTAGATTTTGGATTATTAGCTTCATTTACATTTCCACTAACAGAAGTTCAATCTTTCAAAGATTTTGAGGAGATCGTAACTAATGCTGAAGAAATTGGATTTGATGCAGCATTTTTCAACGATCACTTTGTTCCCTTTCCTTCCCCTCAACCTACTAATATATTTGATTGTTGGACATTGATGAGTGCATTAGCTGCAATAACTTACAAAATAAAACTTGGAACTATGGTATCTGCAATTGGATATAGACATCCAAGTGTTTTAGCGAAGATAGGAACAACAATAGATCATGTTAGCAATGGAAGACTGATTTTTGGAATTGGAGCTGGTTGGTATATTGATGAATATTTCATGCATGGGATTGATTATCCTAAAGCAGGTAAAAGAATCGAGCAGCTTAAGGAAGCAGTCGAATATATAAAAAATCTATGGACGCAGGATGTTGCCAGTTATGTTGGCAAACACTATAAATTAGAAGACGCTATTCATGAACCAAAGCCAGTACAGAAACCTTTCCCTCCTATTTGGATAGGTGGTTCTGGTGAAAAGAAAACACTAAAGGTTGTTGCACAACACGCTGATGCTAGTAATTTTGGTGGAACTACTGAGAATGTTAAGCGGTTGAATGACATATTAGATGGTTACTGTGTTGAGAATGGAAGAAAACCAGGAGAGATTCTCAGAACTAGTGGATTATTAATTCATGTAGCAAAAACTGAAGAAAGGGCAATTAAAAAGGCCAAAGCTTACAAGAATAAACACCCAAGAAAAGAAGTAAAAACAAAATCATGGAAAACTTATGTGCAGGATAGGTTAATAGGAACTCCAGAACAGTGTGTACAAAAGTTATATGAATACATTGATGCTGGAATGCAATATACAATTCTTATAGTACCAGATATGCATGATTCATCAATTTTAAGATTAATAGGAGAAGAAATAATAAACAAGATATAGCTTTCTTTTTTCTTATTTGAATTAAAAATTTAAAAAGGTTAAAAGAATATAATTTCTTATATGATAATTTATCCTATGGAAATTGTTTACATTTCATTATGGACAATCTTCACATTGTTCACATTTCTCAATATTTTATTCATTGCATCCCTTATTTTGAAAAACAACACAGTTATGGACTGGGGATACGGATTAGCGTATTTCTTAATCGCAATTACTGTTTTATTAATAGAGAGAGATTTCGTAGGTAGAAGTATTCTAGTCACATGCTTAGTAACTGTGTGGGCTTTAAGGCTTTCAATTTATCTCTTTTTACGAAGTAGGGGAAAACCAGAAGATTTCAGATATAAAAAATGGAGAGAGGATTGGGGAAGTAAATTTGTAAAACGAAGTTATTTACAGGTTTATATGCTTCAAGGAGTTCTAATCGTTCTTATGATCATACCAGTCTTTTTGATTAACACATTAAGTTATGAACCATCTTGGGGTCCTTATGATATGTTAGTGAATATAGAATTAGAATGGTATGATTTAGTTGGAGGAATTCTATGGTTAATTGGTTTCTCATTTGAAACAATTGGAGATCTTCAAATGTACAAATTTAAGAAAAATCCTGAAAACAAAGGTAAAATAATGAATGAAGGATTATGGAAGTATACTCGACATCCAAACTATTTTGGCGAAGCTACACTCTGGTGGGGAATTTTCATTCTTTTTATACCTGTAGCAATCATGTGGGATGGTTTGTATCCTTATATTTGGATTGCAATAATCAGTCCAATTCTTATTACTTTCTTACTTTTAAGAGTTTCTGGAATAACTTTACTAGAAAAGAAATTATCTAATATTCCTGAATATGCAGACTATCAAAGGAGTACTAGTGCATTTATTCCTTGGTTTCCTAAAAAACAAAAAGAAGATGTGGATTAATTTTCCCCATTAATAAACCTATTTTTTTACATTTGAATATGTTTATATTTTATCTTCTCCCCACAACTTTAGAAATAAAAAAATAAATGGTGAATAATATGACACAGTTTTGTACATCATGTGGTACTCAATTATCTGAAGAAGCTGTTTTTTGTCATAAGTGTGGCTCAAGAATAGAATTAGTTAAAGGAGTTCCAACTGCATTTCCAAGAGAAGATATAGAAGCACCTGCTGCACCTGCTGCACCTGTTGCTCCCGTTCCTGATTATAGACCCATTCACAAAAGACCAAGAGCTTTGGGATTTGGAGTAGGAATTTTGTTTCTTGTTATCGTCCCTATTATTCTTATAGCAGTGTTTGGTTCAATCAATTTTACAATTCTAGGAACATTGAATTTCGAATATGAATCACTTGCTATTACAGATGTTGACTTAATAGTAGATAACAGTGTAGGAACTATAGATATATTCTATGATGAAGGTATAACCAATCTATTTGAAGCTGATTTAGTCGTGCGAGGAAGACCTGGAGCTGACATCGCGGATGCAAAGAACTTTGGTGTGTATAATCTCACGCTAAATAGTATGGTTATAAGTTTCGATTCTGGAAATTACCAGTTCTTTTTCTGGAATAAGAAAGCTTTTACCTATGATATAACTATCAGGATAAATCCAATCGCTGAAGTAGACTTCAATGTTGATGCAGACACAGGAACTGTTACTTTTACAACAAATAGTATAGACAACATTACAATGGGTCATTTGATTTTAACATCCGATACAGGGAGATTGGATGTTGACCTAGATGGATCAATTAACACACAAATTGATGAACTTGATTTAGACACTGACACAGGTAGAATTGAAGTAGATTTAGGAAAAAATACAACTCTAGGGGATTCAGTTGTCGACATTACAACTGATACAGGAAGAGTATATCTAAGTTATGAAGATTTAATTGCTACAACTTCAACAACATGGAATATTGATAGTGATACTGGTGGAATAACTTTAGATATAATTCAAAACTATGTTGCCCCCTCTGCATATCAAGCTACTTTCAATGTTGAAACTTCAACAGGAAGTATTACAGTAAATTTCAGTTTCAATACATCTATAGGATATTCCTTTGATGCAAGCACAGATACTGGTAGTATAACACTTCCTGGTCCAGGTGATTATTATGAATCACCAAACCATGATACAGCAACTAATGTATATGATTTTATTCTAGATACTAATACTGGAAGTGTAACAGCACAAGAAATCTAATTTTTTTCCTTTATTTTTTCTTTTATTTTTCTGATAAATGATTAGTTTCATTAAATTTGATAATATGCATTTTTCCATTAGAATAAAACTTAATCCGAGAAATGGAACATGGTTTAACATAAAAATTCCAATAATGAGATGGGTGATTTTCAGTAAGATAGACAAAAATTAAATTTATAGCAGCACCATGACTTACTAAAACTACATTTTCTTCTTTCTGTTCTCTCAATCTCAGAAACAATCTGTGAATTCTATCTAACACTTGATAAAATGTTTCTCCATTAGGAATAAGAACATCATGAGGATTATTGAACCATTTTTCTTCTAACTCCCCAACAAAAATCTCATCACCTCTTTTTCCTTCCCAATCTCCAAAGGAGATATCCATAAGAAATGGTTCTTCAAGGATTTTTGCATCTTCTTGATATCTCTTAATTGCTTTAGCTGTATCTGCAGCTCTTGATAATTTACTATAATATATTACATCAATCGGAATTTCAGAAAGAGCTTTCCCAACTTCATCTGCATGTTTAATACCTAATTCTGATAAAGGAACATCTGTCCTCCCTCTAACTCTAATATCTCCTACATTAAACGCTGTTTCTCCATGTCTTATTATGTATATAATCATTTTATCAACTCAAATTGGAGTATGATTGATAAAAAAGTATTTGACTTATTGAACATTTCTCCAAGTATATGTCTGATAGAATGAATGTTGAGTGGATGGATCAGTACGAAATAACATATCAGAAATATAAAGAAAAATGGGATGAGCATTATAGCGAAGTAAGGGATTTTATTGGAATAAATAGACCTGAAGAAATAAAAAAATGGGGTTTTATTGGAGTAACAAATACTGTCCCAGAAATTAATTCCAAATTACTAAAGAATGTTAATGAGCTGATTCTGCTTGATATAAATGAAGAAGCTATGGGATTGGCGGAAAAACATCTTAGGAAAAATCTAAATTTTAAGAGAATAGGATTAAAGAAATTCGACAATACGTTTGGTTACATTGATGATGTTTTAGTTAATTTAAATCAATACAACAAAGGCATTCTTTCAGAAAAAGATCTTTTTGACAAGCTTAAACATATTGAACATCCTTCTTTTAAAGATGCTACTACCGGTTTTGACTTCATAACTCAGTTAGGAATAATGGATTATTATCTAATGCCAATATTCTCAAAATATTGTGAAATTTTTAAACACAAATACAAAGAATTTTACTCTCTTCTTCAATATCTTAACAGTGAAGCTGTAATAATCTCTCTTAATGTTCTTCATAGAATACTTCAAGATGATGGAAAACTAATCATCTCTACTCCAATTTCAAGAGAACCAGAAGGAGAAAAATGCAAAAAATCGATTTTTTGGATAGATTCAATTGAGGAATATATAGAAAATTCTGGATTTGAGATAAAGAATAAATCTTATCATATTTGGGAGGAATTTCCAATGGAAGGAGGACATTCACATAAGATTTTGAATGCATGTTGTGTGAAAAAATAGGAATGAAGGAAAGGAAAATATTGCATTTTTTAGAGGTTCTTAAAGATTAAATCTTTACAGAGAACAAGATCGGTTATTCCCAATCTTTCCAATTCCTCATTATTTGGACATCCTGTTTCTGGATTATACTTTCTATATTCATACCATTCCTCTAATTGGATTTTGTAATCTGGTATGTTTCCTTCAGTAGGACCATCAAGTCTTTGTAACATAACTTTAGGTAAAATTTGTAAATCAGGTTTCCAACCCAATCTAAGATTTAGAATTCTTTTTAATGCAAATATTCGATCTCCAAAATCTATTAAATCATCAGTTGTAAAATTTTCATTCATTGCCATTCCAAGTAATTCAGAGACTATTGGTACTGGAGGGTTATAAAATTGACACAATGTCATTGCATTATATAACTGTCTGTAACTTTGGATCCTTGACATTTGTTTAGCTATACCTTTACTCTCAAATCTATCTTCAGGCATATCATCAATCTCTAATTCCGGAAAAATAATCCCTTGTTGAATCAAATATGCATCTCCATTACTGTGACATGCTCCTCTAGGACTAGTTAAATATTGTATTGCCATTCCACTGAAAGCTCTTGGATCATGAAAAGGAACTTCTAGTCCAGCTATTTGGGGTGCTAAATCAGGTTGAAGAAAATTCTCCGCTAACCTCTTACTTCCTTCAGCAAGAAGATTTCCAATACCTTCTCTAAAAGCTATTTTATCAAGTAATTTCATTAAACAATCAGGATCACCAAACTTAAACTTTATACCATTAGGAAGTGTTTCTTCTGTGATTAGATTTTTTGAAACTAAATCCAAGAGAACACCAATAGTTGTACCAGCAGAGATTGTATCTAATCCATAATCATTCGCTATTTGATTCGCAAATGATATTGCTTCTAGATCATCTATTTGTAAATTAGTTCCAAAAGCTGCGATTGTTTCATATTCTGGTCCTTTTGTTCTTTTTAGTTTGTATTTACCTTCAGGGATTTCTATTTCTCTCCCGCATTCTATTGGACAGCGATAACAACCTTTTCTTCCAACCAAAATCGTTTCAGCCATAGTAGCACCTGAGATATTATAAGCTCCTTCAAAAGTTGATTCTGACCAATTACGTATTGGCATATCTCCGTACATCTCTACTGCTAAATCTACATATCCTGAGGTGCCTAAATCTCTTGTAAGACCAACCATAAAATCGTCTTGAATAAGTTCATACGCATCTATGGATTTTTCTTTAAAGCTTTCTGGGAGATTAAATTCTCTATTTGTTCCTTTGACAGCAATAGCTTTTA
>JAEOTE010000129.1 GCA_016839945.1 Candidatus Heimdallarchaeota archaeon
CTAATAAAACTCAATTTATTAATTTTGTGCATATTATTTAGATTTGTTCTTATATTACTCTCTTCAACACCTTTTCTACAAATTTAACACTTACCATGCCATTAAATCATATTCTGGAACTTTATTTGTATTTTTTACAATTCAAAATAGAATTTTGTCGGAGAGTTGTCCTCCTTTATAAATGATTTTACTGAAATTGTTAATGGTGAAGACTTTATGGCTACATCCGCAAAATCAAAAATAGTAAATAAAACAGATCAAATTGATTTTTTAGTAGAATGCGTAGATATAGCAATATCAGAGGAGCTTGGCTCTCCTTATTTGATAAAATTAGCAAAGGAAAGGGGAATAAAACAAGGTGACATTAACGATTGGGTTGACCTAGCTGATAAACTTGGTCCAACTGATCCTGATACTTTTAGAAATTTCCCTGTAAACTACACAACAACTAAATGGGCTCAACAATGGTATGCAAAAACACCTGGAGCAGAATTACAAGTTGCAGAGACAGGTGGCACTACTGGATTTCCGAAAAAAAACATACTCCTAGCAAATACTACCAGAATAGACTTTGAAGATATGGATTATTTCGATTTAGATACTGACACTTTCAATGTGCTTGTTAAACTCTGTATAGATAACTTCAAAGATTTTGGAATTCCTAAAGACCTGACTTATCTAGCGACTGTCCCAACAGGTCCCCACACGATTGGTAAGTGGACCTTGAAATCCTTTGAACGTGACTTAGCTAAATCTGTATTCATGATTGACATGGATCCCCGATTCGTTAAGGTCGCTATGATGGCGGATCCTAAAATCGGAGGCATGTACCTTCAACATATGCAAGATCAGGTTCAACGATTAGTTAAACAAGAGTTTCCTTTTATTTCAGCTATGTTTACCACAGGTGTACTCATCGAAAAGATGTTTCCACTTATACAGAATCTTCGAGAAAAAGGTAATCTTCAAGCTATTGTTCATGGTGGTACTCCTCTAAGCAATGAAACTCTCAAAGTTCTACGAGAGGACCTAAAACTGCCTGTAATAGGCTTTTACGGACAATCACTCTTTGGAACTGCTTTCGAATCTATTGAGCATGAAGGTTATCACATAGACTACTACCCACATCCTAGAATGAATATGTTCATTGTGAACGATCATACTGACATTACTACCAGAGTTAACTATGGTGAAGAAGGTACTGTTGTTTCTCAACGTATTAGTCCTGAGACAGTTATACCTGCTTTGGTTCAAACTGGTGACATTGCAACTTTGATTAAACCTAATGGTAAATTTACAGCTGATGGGGCTCGTGATCCGCATCGAGTCTTAGTGCAAGGCGAACAAATGGGAGTCTACTAAATTAGTTTTGATTCAACCAAGGGAGGTTGATTTTTCTTTCTTTTTACTTCGAGCTAACTTAATTATTAATGGCATCTCTATAAGTACAAAAAGAACTACTGTAAAATCTGTATTTATTAAATTTATTCCCCCTAGAAAAATTACTTCTATAATAAAATTAAACTCACTAAATATATATTGTGTTTTTCTATATTTGACAATACCTGTCTTTTCATGGACTATTAATTCAAATTGAAGGTATGTAGCATTACCTACACGTGTTCCATTTACTACTATATCTCCTTCATTCTGTTCTACTGAATAATCTTGATATTCTCCGCTTATATTAAGATAGTGCTCATATAGACTAATTATTGATAGTCCTTCAACATATTTTATTGGTAATATATATCTGGGGATAAGAGCTGTTATTATGTACCTTTCCTCTACTAAAGTACCATTTATTGTTAGATTGAAATATCTATAGAGAAAATCATGATCAATTGCGAAATCCGGAATATCTTGTATAATTTCTATTTCCACTAAATAAGTTTCATTTTCTATTTCTGGGGTGAAAAAATTGTTTGATTCTTCCCATTCCAATACCTTACCTTTTTTTAGTTTAGGTGAAAAATAATTAGTTTCAATTTCTGCATTCACCACCATGATATTACAAAATAAAAGTATAAGAATTGATATAATTATGGAATTTCTTATTTTCATTTCCAAAAATAGCAATGTTATAGACTTTTTTAAACTTGATGAATAAATATAATTGTTTTTTCAGTTTGTGGGAGGTTGATTTTTCATTTTTTTAGCTAAACTTATTTAGTCTTTTACACAAAATTGAAGATGTGTCTAATTCATCTCTGTTTGATTATTTGTACAAAGTTTCTTTTCTAAGCGAAAGAATCGCTAATAGAATTCTAGAAAAAACACTTGTAACAGATTTGTGTAGAATAATTAACGAACAGTATCTTCATACCATAGGAGTCAATTTCTATGTAAGAGACATGGTAATTCAGGATAAGAAAACAAAAGTACAATTATGGTTTCTCAATAATCATCCCAGATTTAGTTACGTAAATCCCCTCTATTTTAAAGGCTCTAGTTCATTCCTAATCGCTTTCAATACAAATAATGGAAATGCACTTCAATCGCTAGAGAGAGATATTGAAGGTATTTATGAATTTGGAAAAAATATCCCTGTGTATTTTTTGGGAATTGAAATCAGTCCTTCTAAAATGAGAGAAATAATTGATGAAATTATAGAAGAATCAAAAGAAGATGAGGGAGATGAGGAAGAAAAAGAATTTAAATTCCTTGAATGTGAATATCAGGAAGTTATAGATTCAAAGAAGCTTGAAGATCAAGAGATTTCTGATTTTCTTAAAAACATCAAAACAAAATACGATGAACTTGATTGTAATTACTTCAAAGTTGAAGAAAATTCTTATGAAAATTTCTTAAATATTTTTGATGAATTAGTCGAAGAATTAATCAGATTAGAAGGTTGATTTTTCTTTCTATTCAAACCGGAAACCTTTACTTGATTTCATCAGATTTTTTCCTAAAACTGCTTAATAAAGTGAAAAATAGGGATATTTCGCTTTATTGCAGGTTGGTTTCACTTTTTTTACTAGTGAATATTTATTATTGGTTATGTAGTATAATGATTGTTATGATTCAAGAAGAGTATAATAAAAAAAACTTGCATCAGAAAATTACTCTTAATAAATGGTTTATTATTGCTTTTACGAACACTCTAGTTTTACTTTCTGCAATTCTTCTACCTTTAGGTTTTTTTATTAATCAGAACATACTCCTATTTGGTTGGATACCTATAGCTGGTTTAATTGTAATTGTTGTTGATTTGTTAATTTTTAGATATATTTTCTTGAAGCATCAACTAAAAGAAGAAGAATCAGTGTATATAGGAAAGAGAAAAAACATAACATTCGTGTTGATGTTATTATTTGTATTATTATTTATTTATGATTTCATCATAACAATAATGAAAACAGTAGAATTTTATTTGTTTCCAGATAATTTCTATTATGGATATGTTTGTGCTTTAGTGATTTTAGCAATAATACTATTTTTGAATAGTACTGATTTCTCAAAATTACAAGTTGATTCGATAGTAGGTGGATCACTGTTAGTTATCTATTCAGTTTTGCTAAGTCCTCATGTATTAAGTATATTTTCCTATCAAGTTTACCCTTACTTACCATTTAATCTTGTATTTAGATCACTTCTTTCTTTTGGGTTAACACTTGCATTCTTTACTTTTCAAAGAATGAGAAAATTTAAGATTTTACCACTCTTACTTCTTTATGCTTGGATATTCATTCCTTTCCAGATAATCAATTGGTTTGGATTTACAATGTATTATCCATTTGAAGTAACTCAAGATTTATTTCACAGCAATCCTGCTCTAATTAGATTGATTGAAACTTCATCACTAGTTATAGCTTCTTGTTTGATAGTTTTTGTTATGGCAATAATGCTTTTTGCATTAAAACTATTATCAAATAATCTTCAAAAGAATCATATAAGCATAATTAAAGAAAAACAGGAATGATAGAGATAGTTACTTTCAATTTTAAAGGAGAAGATTTTTCTTTCTTTTCTTAGCAACTAGATAGAACAAGCAACAAAAAATCACTATTGTAAAAGTATTAGGTTTTTTATATTCACTGATAATTGGGTATCCTTCAACATATAATAATGGATAAGGATCTACAGAACCATTTCCCCAAATTAAATAACTTCCCTCGCCATCAAAGTTTGACCAGTAGTTCCCAGTCAGACTATCTTGGTTGTACCATGTATTGTTAGTTCCATATTCATATGCTTGAGAATTCCCACCTATATTATTATCAATAAAGATGTTATGATAGATGAGATTGTTATTAGAATAATGCATGTAGATCCCATAGTTACTATTGTTCTTAATAGTGTTGTTTCTCAAGATACAATTATTTGTATAGAATATTGAGAAACCATAGTTACTATTATTGGAACAATCATTGAGTTCAAATAATAAATCACGTGCATTGCTTAAAGCTATCCCATTTATGTTAGAATTGAAACTATTGTTTGTAATTTTAGTTCCTGGAGATGATGAGATATATAGTCCTAGATTTCCCGAATTACAGATATTACCTTCAACATTTGAATAATGACAAGATATAAGTTGAATTCCAGCTGAATGATTGCTGAAATCATTGGAACATATTTTTGAATTATAACATGCTTGCAACTCTATACTACCGGTATTAAATTCTATTCTACAATAATCTGAGTAAATTGAATATAATCTAAATTCAGTGTTATTTTGTATAAAACAATAATCACTATTACTGAGATGTAATCTACCACTAGTATTGTTATATACTGTAGCATTATTGCAAAAATACATCTTAAGCGATAAATTTGTTAAATTTAAATCGTAAATGGAAGAATTAAAACAATTAATTAAGATTACTTGACTGGAATTTCTATTATTAACATGGATATTTTCTTTATTACTATAAACCAAAATTTCTTCTCCTTTTAACGTATTATTTTCAAAATATATTTTATCTACATCATATAAGCCGTAGATGAAGAGAGTTATCCCGGAATTAGAAAATAAATTATGAGTTACATTATTGGAGTTTGATTCTTCTAAATGAACACCTGGAACATTATTTTCTGTAATAACACACAATTCAGAACGATAAAGATTAATATATCCTATATCCGGACACAGATTATTTCTAACTATTACTCCATTAGAAGAAGAAATATTGATAATTCTAGAACAATTATAGAAGAAATTATTTTCTATAATAGCTGTGTTTTCTTTAATGTTATAAAAGCTTATACCAAATTCAGCACTAAGATTACAGTTATTAATTGTGAAATGAGCAGTTGTGTCTCGAATACTGATTGCTATTTCTATTGGTACATAACCATATTTTCCAAAAACAACAATAGATAAATTAGCTATTTTATATGGGTTTGATAATGTCCCATCCCCTTCAAATCCGTAATCTGTAAAATTCTGATCAGAAGTGATTAAAATAGGTTCTGAACTAGTTAAATCATTTATTTCAAAATCTACTTTATTTATGAGTGTTTTTGAAGAATTAATTTGTAGTGAGAATATAATACTAGTTAAGATAATTATCATTATAATTGTGGTTTTTTTCACTAGCACCAGAAGCAAGGTTTTTTTTGAATTTTATAAATTCATCGGTTTCTTTTCATTTGTATATCTTTTATCTAGGATTAGATTTATATAAATTATAGATTCTGAATCTGTGATGGAAATTTGTGAAGAATGTGGATCAAAGGTAATAGAAGAAAATGATACATATGTTTGTCAAAAATGTGGTCTTATCCTTGGTGTAGTACAAGAAGTATCTGCTTCTCAATTAGAATCTTCGCTAAAAGAAGATAACCGAAAAAAACAGCAGCAAGTTTCAAATCCAAAGAGATTTCTCTGTGATGAATGTAACTCTATGCTAGAAGTTTCATCAAAGAGAATTACTTGTTCTAAATGCAGCCTTGTTTACAAACCTGTTGATAATAAACTAGCTATAGCATCTTCCTTAGGAACATCAATAGGGTCAATTAATGGATCTTCTACTAATTTTTATTATAAAAAGGATGACAAGTATCATATCGTTGGACCCAAGGGGGATGATGCAGATCAAACAGCTTTAGAGATAATGAAGCAGGTTTCCAATCAATTACAAATACCAACAAAATTACAAAAACGATCTATTCAACTTTTTCATAAATATAGAACGGAAAATCTTGTTAAGAGAGAAAAACATGTTACGCTTTCAGCTTTAGCGATACATCTTAGTGTTATTGAAACACATGAATATCCAATTACATTAAAAGAGATAGTTGATGAATACAGGAAATTAGGATACAGAGTTCTAGGAAAAAATATACATGAATTAATGGTTGACTTTGGTTTAAAAACATCTTTCAAATCTGTTAGAAGAAGTGAGGAATATGTTTTTAGAATATGTAGTTTGATTTGTCGTAATAAAACTATTGCTAAAAGAATCAAGAAGAGCTACGGTTTGGATTCTCATGTATATGAGAAAATTCTCCAAATACTATGTTTGAAAATACTTGAAGTTATTCCATTTTCTGATCGTAAAAATAAATTACCATATCCTCTTGCCGGTGTATCAGCTTACGTTAGTGATAAACTTCTTTCAAGAAAAGTAAATAGAACTCTTGCTCTTACTCAAAAACTAGTTAGTCATACAACTAATGTACCGTTGTATGTAATTAGAGATTATTCAAAGTTTATGTTTTCTTATGATTTTGATAATATAATAACCGAAATAAGTAATAGATTATCTTCTTCCTTTGAATTCAAAAGCTAACTTTCATCCCTCATATGAAGAAGATTGATTTTTCTTTCTTAAACTAACTAAAATACCAAACAACTATCTGAAGATAAGAACGATTACATAAGCAATGATGCCTTGTTGAACCCAAAACGTTTTTTAAATCCAAGAAAATCTATTCAAACTATGAAATTACTCATCCTAGCTAAATGGGCAGGTTTTGAAATTGATTCAAGTGAGTGTTATGCAGAAATTACACCCTATAACCTATTTCTAGCATTAGAAGATCTTTGGGAACATTTTGGAGCAGGATACAGTCCTGATATCATTTACAGTTTGAATAATACTTTCAATAAAATTTCTTCAGAAGATTCCAATATATTAGAACAATTAATGATTGATAATCAACAAATTATTGACATCTATGAAGAATACAAAGAAGCTGATGCTTTCAGTTTAGTCAAAGAAGATCTTATCAAACTACTCAAAACTATTCAATTACTTCTAAAACACTTCCCCCAACTTGAGGAGGAATTTGAAGATGTTGTAATTGAATTTGGTGATGATTATCTCAGTGTCGATCTCTCTGTTACAGGGGCACCTTCTAAAGCGAGAATCGATTTTATGGTCGTAATGGGAGTTGAAGAGATTTTTGATAAAATGAAGCACCTAGATGTAGAATATCTAGATTTGTAATCCGGATTATGTTATAATTTTGCAATTCCCTTCTTTACTTAGTGATTTTTTACTCACATGTTGTGATTTTTGTTTATATAGCTATATAAAGGTCTATTACTAAAATAGCAAGTATTTCCGAGTAAAAATTTAAACAAGTGATTTGATGAAAAGACAAAAGAATAAATCAATTAAGCTGCTTTCTTTCAGTTTTATTTTGCTAATGTTTTTCTTTATTAATTCTAATCTACTAACAGCTCAATCATATCTTCAGCTGAATAAGAATCTTTCATGTACTAATTTTGCTGCTTCTTTTGGTGATACAATTCTTCTTGGTAATAGTGAAGATGGAGGATTGGATCATCCTCTTGGTATAGACCCTTTAAGCAGTCAATTGTATTATTTTGTTTCGGATGAAGAGCATTATGGATGTGCGTTTATCGGCTGGCGCTGGAAAGGAGTTGGAGTAGGTATAGGAGGTGGAATGAACGATCAGGGTTTATGCTATGATCAGACTGGGATTCCCGATACACCCGTTAATACTCCTCCAAATCCAACTTATACAGTTGCAGGAAATTTTGTTCAGAAGGATGTTTTAGCACTAAATGCCAATGTTTCCGAAGTTATTGATTTCTTTATGAGTTGTGATTGGGCAGGATCTTGGTGGTATCAATGGCTTTTTGCTGATGCATTTGGAGATATAGTTATTATTAGTCCAGGTATAGATGGAGATCTTGTTTTTACACGTATAAACGCTGGAGAAGATGGATTTTTGACACAAACAAATTTCAATAGAGCTAATAATAAAAGTGGTGAGTACCCTTGTTGGCGTTATGAAGCTTCATATGATTTGCTAAGTGAAATAGAAAGTGAAGAAGATCTTACACCATCGAAATTCAATGAAGTTTTAGATGCGGTTCATTTTCCTAAATTTGGAGGTTCTTTCACACACTACTCAAATACTTATGATCCAGTAAATAAAATGATGTACCTAAATTATATGGGTAATTTTGAGGAAACTGCAACTATTAATATAACAAAGGAATTACAGGATACTGAATTAGAAGTTGATAATTTAACAGAGGAAGTACAGGGGACTAAATACAAAGCTGTTCCTGTTGCTGATTATTTCTCAGAAGAAACTGCAGAAAATGGTCTCAAAAATTACAAGAAATGGAAAGGAACAAATATATTTGTATATAGAGTTCTACCTATAACCGCTATTGTTTTGATAATAGGTGGTATATCTGTTGGTATTTATTTATTAATTAAGAAGTTAAAAAATAGAAAGTATTTAACAAATTCATGAAAAATTTATAAACTCAAAGAGTATTCCTAAAATGTTAACTATGAGTACGAAAACACAAAGATTGAAACAAAAATGGAAAGAATTAACTCGTAATCAAAAAATAATATCAATCGTTCTTTTTGTGATAGTTCTTTCTGGTTTGATCGTTGGTATTGTTTATCTAGCTATATTTCTTTCAATGATTGCTTCAGGTTTTTGATTTTTCAATTTCTTTTTCAGAATACTTTTAAGTGCTTATTATAGATGAGTATCAATTTCATTTGAAAAAATAAATTAAGAAGAGATATAAAATGGAATATAGGATTATAGAATTCAAACCTAAGGAAGTTTCAGATGAGTTCTGGGATAGGTACTTCGAATACATTGAAACAAATCATATGGAAATGCATCCAGATGATCCTCTACCTAATCGAGAGGGAGTAATCCAACGACAAAAAGCTGACATTCCTGATTTCTATGTTAAACGATTGTTAGCTATTACTCCAGACAACAAAATCATAGGATGGGCAGGTTTCGGATTTTCAGAAGAAACAGCTTCAGATTATGAAGAAAACAAACATATAGCAAGACTTCATATTGTTGTACTCAAAGATTATCGTCGCAAAGGAATTGGAACAGATTTTTTGAAATATGCTGTCAAAGAAATACAGTCTCTTAATAAAACTGTTATTGAATGTGGTTCAGATCATGAAGCAGGGAAAGCTTTTCTGAAACACTATGGAGCAGAGATGACAATTGAAGGTGCTGAAAATAGATTAGAAATGGCAGATGTAGATTGGGATATGATGCAAGAATGGATAAATGAGGGACCAAAAAGAGCACCTGATGTTCGAATAGATTCTTTTCGTACTGAATGCCCTGAGGAGATCCTAGACGAGTTTTGTGAGATGTGTACTGAAGCATTAAATATGCAACCCCTAGGAGAAACAGAAAGTAGGGCAAATATCGATGGTGAAGCAAGACGTAAGTTTGAGAAGAGAATAAAGGAAATTGGTCAAACTAACTATACAATGATTACTAGAGAGAAAGATGGAAAGATTTCAGGAATGACAGAAATTTATTATGATCCTAGAGAAGGACACAGATTGAACCAAGAATTGACAGGTGTAAGACCTGAATATAGAGGAAGAGGACTCGGAAAATGGCTGAAAGCTTCAATGATTGTTCACATAAGAGATAATTATCCAGAAGTTGAAAGAATTATAACTGGGAATGCAGAATCAAATGAAGCTATGCTTTCAATAAATAATAGAATGGGTTTCAAGAAATACAAAGGTGGAGAAGGTTACAAGTTTAAAGTAGAGGAACTTGCTGAGAAACTGAATCTATAATCAATCAAAAATTCAAGAAAATCATTTGTCTGAACATTATAATTTCTATTCTACAACCTTTTGTTGAATTCCAAAGTGAATTTTTCGATTTGATTCCAATCTCTCAAATCATGATAACTGCTATCTTCTGCTTTTTCTCCTGTTGTCATTTGACTTACTGTTTTTAATAATCGTTTTTCTAACCAACCCATCCTAGATGTCTCTGTGAAATCCATTAATCCTCCAAAAGCATCATACATATCCAGCTTCTTAACACCTAATTTTTCACATGCTGTTTGTGTATAATCAACTTTCACTTTCTCATAGTTTTCAGGATCAGCAGCATATCCTGAACAAACATAAAAACCTAATTTTCCTTTGAATTTATTTAATTTTTCTGAATGGTTCCCAACAAATTTCTTAACATCTCTCGTCCATTGACCAATCTTAATACTTGAACCAATAATGATTCCATCATAGTTGGAGAAATCTGGAATCTTATCATCTGGTAAGTCTTTTAGATTAAACACATCTACTTGGTTTCCGTTTTCTCGGATTATTTCAGCCATTCTTCCTGCGACTCCCTCAGTAGCACCATATCTAGTGCCATAAAAAATGAGTATTTTTTTCTCTGACATTTATTCACAAACCAGTTAATTTGTTTCTATGTAATCGTAGAACAACAATGCATTAAAATTTAACTCTTTATCAATATTTATCATGTATCATTATCCATTTAACATAATTAACAGTACTAGGCTTGGAACTCGTTCCAGCTGCTATCTGTATAGTTATTGTGAAACTTGTAGATAAAAGATGGCCAGAAAAAGAAGTAAAAAAAGAAAGAGGAGCTGAATATACTCTTTGATTTTTATTTTTTACATGTGTTTTAATACAAATTTCTTCTTTCTGCTTAATCTCCAGCTGGATGAGCTACAGCTATTGGTTGCTTTGAAAAACTAAATGATTTTGTTTTAATAACTAAAATAACCAATCCAATCAAGATGATTGCACTAGCCATTGACATAGTATTTGCAATACCAATCCATTCTGAAGTTATTCCAGATATTGATAGACAACTCACACTAAAAATCTGTATGTAGGCATTTGTCGCACTGTAAGCTCTTCCTCTTATTTCGTTGGGAACTTCTTCTGCAAAATAAGCATTAATACTTAAACCTGCCATTCCATTGAGAAGACCCATTACTAGAGCAAAAGCACCAATAACATAAATGGGAGTTTTGAATTGAAAAATCAGAAAATAGACTGCAGCTGATCCAGTACCTAATATTATTGCTCGAGATCTTCCAATCCTCTTTTCAAATTTACCAAACAATAGATTTCCCCCTACTGTCCCAAAAGCGGTTATTGCACCTATTATTCCAAATTCCAATTGTGCTGTTTGTTCTAGTAATGCATTTCCTGCATGCCTAATTTCATATATCCATGGATAAATTAGTGGTGATGCAAAACTGAAACCTATTACAGTGATTGCAAATAGTACAAGTAGTGTTCTTATTATTGGATGTTTGATCAAGTAAACTAATCCTTCTTTTATATCTCCATAAACTGTTTTAACTGTGAGAGGAGCTTTTTCTCTTCCTGCTGAAGGTATTAGTGTTTTAAGCAAAATTATAGCTGAAAGTGTATAACATCCACTTGTTATCCAGAAAGTTGGAGCACCAAAAAATGCATAAATAGGTGCTGCGGCTAATGGTCCTACAACTGCTAAAATTTGAAAAATAAGTTGACTAATGCTTATTGCTTTGACATATAACTTCAATCCAACGATTTCTGGTATAGCAGCTGATCTTGGTGCTGCAAAAGATGCGGAACCAACACCATCTAGAAATGCTATTATTATTAGTGGGTAGAATGATTGCAAAAAAGGAATTGCTACTATTGCAGCAGCTCTCAACATATCTGATGATACCATTATAGTTTTTCTACTAAATCTATCTGCAAAAACTCCAGAAATAGGACCAATTAGAATCCAAGGAAGAGTTTGTGCAGCTAATATCAAAGTCATCTGAGCTGCTGAGCCTGTAAGACTATAAACATAAAGTACAATTGCTATTCTAAAAACTGCATCACCAAAATTACTAAAGAATTGTCCAGAAAGTAATTTAACAAAATTCTTGTTTTTGAAGACATCTTTGTAAGAAGATTCTGTTTCACTCTCAACCATTTACTCACCTTAAAAAAAGAAATTATTGAAGACTACCTTTGTAAAGGACCATCTTCTCTAATTCCATGAACATGCTATTCCTTCTTCTTCCTTTCAGAAGTGTTTTAGGTTTTTTATTTTTACTTGTCAATTTTTTCACCTTGTTTTTGGTTTCTCATTCACATGAGAATTGTTCTTACACATACTAAGAATAGCACACATATAAAGCTTTCTCACATCGAGTGAGAATAAGTATCATATTGATGAGAAGATTTAAATATGCTTAATTATATCGTTTAAATGGAAGTTATATAGAATGTCATATAGAGACATAATTGATTTTAAACAGGAACCTGTAAAATTTATTAACGATGAAAAAGCCAGAAAATTACTAAAAAATGAGTTGTATAAACCAATTTTATTGATTTTAAGAGAAGGATTGAAAACTGTACAAGAGATTGAGGAAGAATACAAAAAACACTCTAAGAAGACACCAAACATCAAATCTTTATATAGACATATTAAAGCACTTACTGATGTTGGATTGGTTACTGAAGCTGGAGTGAGAAGTTATACAAAATCCACAGCAACTAAGAAGCTTTACGGAAGGACAGCTAAATTCTTTTACCTATCACCCAAGCAAGAAGAGGTAGAATCTACTCTAGGTAGTGGAAATATTAAAGCAATAGCAAATATCCTTCAATTAGCTCATAATAAGAAACCTTCTGTTAGGAGTTTAACCAATTTAGTAAAGAAACTAAATTCATGTCAAATAACAGGAATAGATCATATATTCAGAAATTTTCCTGATGAGCTTGTTGAGTTTATGGGAGATTTACCAATTGAAGATGTAGAGAGAATTCTTAAAGTATATTCAACATTAAACATATTATTAAGTAAAACTGAATATGAAAAGGAATTTGAAGAAAGCATGAAATAATATAACTTCTGGAAAAAACATAAATTTTAAACGCATAAATTTTATCAATAATAAATTTTATCAATAACTTCTATTTAGAAGATATCAGTCCAATGTCATCAAAAACAGATTATCACGAAAGAGAATTTTCTTCAACTCGTAGAATCCTTTCAGACTATTATCATATTGCTGCTAAAATGCATAGAATACAAGGTTTACTAGAAATGGATGTTACAAAAGCTGAGGAAAGAATGGCAGAGATAAAAGAAAAAGAAAATTATCAAGTTTCTCATACTGGCTGGGTTGCTGCATGTATTGCTAAAGCTGTTTCAGAAGATAAGAGGTTCAATTCATTTAGAAAAGGAAAACGGAAGATCATCGTTTTTGACAATGTAGATATAAGTATGATGATAGAAATAAAAACTAAAGATGGAAAAAGAGTGCCTTTCAATTATGTTATTCGAAAAGCAGAGCTTAAAAGTGTTAAAGAGATAACAGATGGAATCAGAGCCATTCAAAAGAAGAAAATCGAGGAATCGGAACAGCTTACTAGAGAAAGCTCAAGTTTTACTAATCTGTATATGTTAGTCCCAAAGTTTATTAGAAGATTTGTTATTAAGAGACTACTTTCTAACCCATTTTATATTCAGAAAACAATTGGTACAGTTGGAATGACTTCATTAGGAGAATATGTAAAAGAGCTGAGTGGTTATGCCATTCCTTTTGGAGATAAAACATTAAATGTTGCTTTAGGTGGAATGAAAGAAGTAGTCCAAATTATAGATGGGAAAACTAAAAACACAAAGATCCTTTACGTAACATTCAAAGTTAATCACAATATTGTAGATGGAGCTCCTATGGCTAGATTCATTACTAGAGTTGGTGAATTATTGAAAAATGCTCATGGTTTAGATGATATAACAAAAATCTAATCTGGAATAATTTCCTTTTCTAATCTTCTACTACAATTAAAACAATAATCATCTTCTGGGAAATTCGTTGAGCTACAGTTTGTACAGATGATAATGCCTTCTTGCGGGGTATCTGAAGGTTTGAAACCATTCTTCATTTCATCTTCAGTAATATAAGAATAGTCTGGTTTTTCTATTGCGTCTTTCTCCTTTTTCTTCTTCTTTTTTGGTTTAGTCTTTTTTGGCATCTAGATAAAAAGAGATATTCAAAGTAATAAATATCTCTATTTAATTAGGGGAGATACGGTTGTTCATGAAGTATGAGTGTTTTTTTCCAAAAAAGCTATTACATGAGGAATGACTTTATCTTTTTGTATTATTGCTTGAGGGTGGTCTAATCCTTCAAGAGTAAAACTTGTACAATCTGGTATAAGTTTAGAAAACTCTTCAACATGTGGGTAGCAACTATTATCTTTGTCACCAACAAAAGTTAAAACAGGGAATTCTAATTTAGGCAATATATCTTCAACATTAAGTTGTTCCAAGTCCAAATCTTTATTTTCTACTGGTCCTTCTTTTAAAAATTCTAACCTTAAGAAAGGATTAGATGTAAAATTGGTGATTACTCTACTTCCTCCAGCTATAAATGTTTTTATTCTCTCAGGATGGTATTTGGCTACTAACCAACCTACAAGTCCACCAAGAGAATAGCCAAAGAAATGAATTTTATCAATCTTTAAAGAATCTAGAAGTGCAATAACATCTTCTACCATTTTTTTAAAACTATATTTTCTCAAATCTCTGGGTTTATCACTCTGTCCATGCCCTCTTGGGTCTATAAGGACCAGTTTAAAATTCATTTTTAGTTCATCCGTGTAGCTTGATTCAATCCAGGCTTCCTTTGTTGAATTTAAACCAGTATGTAGTAACAGATATTCACCATCACATTCATCAATTATTTCGTAACAAATCTTAATACCATCATTAGTAATATAAGGCATATTTCTTTCTAATTTAGAATCCTTAAAATTCTTTTGGAAAAAAAGTAGTCTACTTCTTTCTTTTTCTAAAGAAGTAGTGTAAGCAGCTAATTATTATTACTCCAATAATTGATAAACTAATACCTATACTAACACCTTTTGTTTTTTCCTTAATCAAGAAGTGATAATATCCTATGTACTCATTTCCAATTTTAACCTCATAGCTGTTATTGATAAGATCATAAGGTAAATCGAATACTACATCTATTGTTTTAACTTCACCTGCCAATATTTGTTTACCAACTGAGAGAAAAGTTCCTTCTTTTGTAAAAACATTAACCGTATCTATCGTTCTAATTCTAGGACTAAGATTGGTGCATTTAAAAGAGAGAAATATTTCATCATCTTTCATTAATCCTGCAGAAACCTCTTCTACGTATATATCAAGTCTAGGTGTATTGTCAAGTAGGTAATCAAATCCAGGTAAAATATCATACCATAGATTATTGATATATTCTTTATCTGGAGTAAAATAACCATAAATATCTTTGAACTCAATAATCAAGTGAGTTGCATTATTTTCTACAATTACATTTACATCAGGAGCATCTGAAGAAGCATTATGATAAATTTCAAAAGTGATTGGAGCAAGACAATCTCTTTCAAAATACATCCACGTATCCCATGAACCCGCTAAAATTGCTGAGTCTTTTTGTATGTGAGATTTTTCAGCACCATACCCAGAGTAGATTTGAGTAAATGATGGAGGTAAAATTTTTCTATAATCCAAGACCATATTCCAATATAATGTTGGTTCTGTCCATCCATCTTCTTTATCAGTAAAGAAAGTTGTATTTATGCCGCTATGTAAAGAATAGCTCATTGCAAAAGAATGGTTTAAAGTAAAATCACGAAAGGCACTTGTTTCAGGCTCTGAAAAAGGTGAATGACCAGGAAAAATATCACTTTGAGTATCTAAACTCCAACCACTTCCATCTCGCCAATATGAATCATAATTACGATTTAAATCAGTATAACCAATCATGTCCTCATTGATTAAACCATCACTATCATTATCAATTCCTTCGAAATATGTATAGAGATAGAGAGGTTCTCCTACCGTTTTAAGGTATACATCAAAACAAGAGACCACACCATCACCTGTTACATCTTCTCTAGGATCTTCATCTAAAAACAAATCCCCATCATCATCATGTGGTCTAACATTTTTACGTAACCAATAATTTTCACCATCTACAACAATATCTAAAGCATCCAGATTTAAGGAAGGTATCACATATATTTCTTGAGTATCAATAAATTCAGTGATGGTATCATTAACACCATAACTGTTTAAGAGATAAATGATAAAACGTAAAGCTGCTTCAACAGTAATCTGCTCTCTACCGTGATGGTGACTAACAACTAATGTTTTTGCTTTTTGTTGAGTTCGTATTTCGTTTGTTATGCATAAAGAAGTTATATTCTTTCCCCAAAATGTTTGACCTATAACCTCCATTTCAATTAGTTCTGGTACTAAATCATGAAATCTATCTATTTCTTCCTGAACTTGTGAGGAGTTATGGAAGTGATTATCATAAAGCAAGGAAATATCTTCCCATGTTCTATCTAAGGAGTCGGTATATAACCTTTCAATTTCTAGAACATTCCTTTTAGCACTTACATATGCTGGAGAGATAAGTATGAAAATTAAAAATAGAACAAAAAAAACAGATGTTTTCATTTTTTTTCTTAAAAGAGACATAATTTAGGATAGACTTGGACACTTATATATCTTCTAAAAAACTGTTCTAGATAAATTTATAGATGTTTTTGATTCATGCACCCCCATGAGACAGAGAAAAAATGATATAATTCCAATAAAACCTGAAGAAGGTCTTCCCTTAGTAGATTGTCATGCACATTTCCCAGACAGAAATCCCTATCGCAAACTCACTCATTCCTATAAAAGTCAGCATGAGTTTTTCTTTAAGAAACATGATGGAAAGTTCATAATAACTTCGACTAGTGTTTATGAGAATGAATATCAATATCACATGGATTTTATAGAAGAACACCCTGGAATCTATCTTACAATGGGAATCTTGTCTCCTTCCGATAGATATGGTATGGACGATGTAATAGCTGAACATCAAGATGTTATGGATTTCCTAGAGAACCGAAAAGATGACTACGTTGCGATTGGAGAATTTGGATTGGATTTTCATCGAGCTAAAACATTATCCCGAAGAAAACAACAAATAGAATATTTCCGTAAAGTTATTCAAGAGACTGAACATCTGAAAAAACCTTATGTTCTTCATGTAAGAAATGCTACACAAAGAGAGGTTGATCATAAAAATCCAAATCATGAATATAATCAAAGAGATTTTTGTAATAAAGCAGTTGTGAAGATACTAGAGGAGGAAGGAATTGGGGGGGAAAGAATTCAATGGCATTGTTTCAGTGGCCCACAGGAATGGGGTTCTAAACTCGCAATGAAAGGCCATTATATCTCAATACCTTCATCAGCTTATGGTTTTAGAAGATGGAGAAGAAATATTTCAGGAGTTCCATTGAACAAACTTCTCACAGAAACAGACGCATGTATGCAACATCCATTTAAAATGGGAGCTTATAATACACCAGCAAATGTGAAATATTCTATTGCTGCTATTGCTTATGTAAATGAAATGGAACAGCAAGAAATTGCAGAACAAGTACTTGATAACGCTAAAGAGTTTTTCAATTTATAAGAATAACAATCACACTTTTTCATTTACTAATTTAAGAGCTCTATTGAAATATTCTTGATTCTAAAAATCAATTTTACAGAATTCTTTATGCGACTTATACTTTCTTTCACATTTCTTTTTGCTAAAACTTTATTAATGTATTCAAGTTTTTAATATGAGAAAAAAATGCTTCAAGCAAGAGAAATTGAAAGAAGCGCAAAGAAAGTTCTTGAGACCTTCAAGTTAGGTGGTATTGTCTTCTTAATAACTAGCATAATACCCATTTGCTTTACTATAAGATTCTTTATTGTCGCTTTCCCAATTGATTATTCTCTTAATGGTTATGGTGAATGGGATTTCGGAATAAAACTAGGATATGTTATTGCTATATGGTTAATCTGTGTTATTCCTCTCACTTTTTCCTCTATGATAGGGAAGCTACTACTATTCACTGAAAAAAAGGGAAGAGTGTATTTTATGCCTTTAATAACATTAGCATTAGCTGTAGCTTTATTCTTTGTAGGATTTACAATTATAGATTGGTTGAGTTAAATGAAATCTAGAAAAGGTCGAATAATAAAAATCAAAAAAGGATATAATCCAAATTGTAGTTCTGGTATGTGGTTTTTTACATATCTAGTTTTTATTGGAATTTTAGGAATAATCTTGCAATTTGGTATAAGTTTTTTTTTAGCTAGATTACTATATTTAAGACATTTAACAAAATATAATCTAATAGAAAGAAAAGAAGGAGAAATTGCAATAGGTAAAAATTGATCTTGATAACATTGGTGAGTTTTAGGATATGAAAGTACGTTACGAAGTTTTTGGTGGATTAATTAGAATCGAAAATCCTCCTGTTACTATTTACGTTGATAAGCAGTATATGAGGAATTTAGGTTTTACTGATTCAGAACTTTGGAAAAAAGAACGAGATTATCTTTCAGCTCCAATTGATACTCATTTTGCAATAACAAATAGATGTCCAATGGAGTGCAAATTATGTTATAAGAACTCAAACATGAGTGAGAAAGATAAACTCTCTCTTCCTGAAATTAAGAGAATCATTGATACTCTAGCATCCATGAAAGTATTCAGTATTGCATTTGGTGGTGGTGAGCCATTTTCGAGAGAAGACTTCTTTGATATAGCTAAATATGCAAAATCCAAGTATATAACACCAAATGTAACAACCAATGGATACTATATAAATTCTGATAACGCTAAGAAATGTAAAGTATTTGGGCATATCCATATTTCACTAGAATTACCTGGAAATAATTCTGAAGCAAGCAAATCAAGGAAAGCTTCTGAAATTGCAATTAAAGCAATTGATCTCTTAAAAAATGAAGGGATCCATATTGGTATAAATTATCTTATAACTAGAGAGAATTTCAATCAACTTGAAAACGTTGCAGAATACTGTATCTCCAAGAAAATTTATGACATAGCTTTATTGAGATTGAAACCTATAGGAAGAGCTGATGAATATTACAATAAGAATAAGCTAACAGAAGAACAAAATATCCTGTTGTTCAAGATCTTGAGAAAATTGAAAAGAAAATACAAAATCTCAATACAAGCTGATTGTTCTTTAGTTCCTATGTTAGCTTATCATAAGCCCAGTAAGAAATTATTGGATTTCTTTGGAACAGAGGGGTGTACTGGAGGTAACACTTTTATCGAAATTACTGAAGAAGGAGCGGTAAGATCATGTAGTTTCTCAAATTACTATGGTGATCATGCAAGAAACCTAGACGAAATCTGGGATAACTCAGAATACTTTGTCAAATACAGAACAATAAATGACTTTCCAAAAGAACCATGCAGAACATGTAAATATCTAGATATATGCAGAGGAGGGTGTCATGTTATCTCTGAATATATTACAGGAGACTTCAATAATCCTGATCCTGAATGTCCAATTGTTCTAAAATATAATTTGAAACATCAATAGTTAAACAATTATTATTATAACTATAAGAAATGAATTTGGTTCTTTTTTCATCCTTAATTCTTTTTATTTTAATTGTATTAAGACATTTGTTTGATAAGGGAAAAAGGATATACTCTATTGAAAATATTCCAAGGTTCTCTTTCTTGAATTTTCAATTATATCAACGGGTAAGGGATCAAAAGTAAAATCGAATATACTGATATCAGATGTATCAAGTTCTATAACTTGTTCTTTTTCACTTTTTGATTTGAATTGGAGTTCTGTTGCATTTTTAAGAAGTATGTACAAAGCATTGTCTATGTAATCTGTTAATGTTAGTATTTCTTCTGTCTTCCTTTTACTTTCAGGTACCAATGTGAAACCAACAATATTTGGATTTAGTTCCTCTGAAGCAGGATCATCAAAAGAATGAATTGGAAAATTATCTACTACTCCACCATCTACCATAAACCTAGCTGTGTTTAAATTACCTGTGAAAGAACCAATTTCAGTATCTGTTTCTTCGAAAATTACAGGTTTAAACAAAAATGGAATACCTATAGACATTCTAACAGCATCAGCTACACAAAGATTTTTCCATTTTCCTTCGTTTCTGAAATAAATTACTTTGCCAGTATTCAGACATACAGAAGTAATTACTAAATCAATATCAAACTCTTCTGCAAATTGTTTGAATGTACAGTTTTTTATCCCAGATTTTCTTTCGATAAATCTATCAAACATTTCTCTAGCTTTTTCACCAAGAAAGAAACCATATTCATATTTCAAGCTGTTCATCGAATGTAAAGGTTCTTTTAGAATAGAATTGGCAGCTGTTACTTGTGTTTCTGATTGAATAATTTCATGTATTGGAATCAAATGGAAAACATCATCATGTGATTTCTTTCCTGATTTTCTCATTTCAAAATTAAGATAACCTCTTAATAATAAAGCAAAAAATTGAAAACTCATTCTTTGAAATACTTTAATAGGGAGCTCTAGCAATCCTTTGAAAGATTTTTCATCTGATTTCAAATAAGCTGCCCAAGCATTTTTCATATATTTCTCAGCGTCCTCGAACCTTGGATCTTGAACGATATAATTCTGATAATTCTTAGTGTAAATTGTAGGTATTTTTCCGAACTCAACTGTATCAAGTATCTCTTCCCCTATACCAGAGACTAGAATCTCTTCTACTTCCCTCGAATTATAACCACAAGATAGTAATAATGCTGTTAAAGAACCAACTGATGTTCCTGAAATTCCTTTTATCTTAGAAGTGTCTAATCGTTTGTAAGTTTGGTTGTTTTTTTTCTTTGTAGTGTAAGAAACTATGTTAAGTTCTTCCAAAGCTTGAAGGGCTCCTAAATAGGTTAAGCCCTTTCCTCCACCTCCTTCCCATGCGAGAAATTTGACATCTTTTTTTGCTACTTTTACCATATTCACACCAGTAATTTTATAAGCTAAAGGACTATGCATAATATCTTTAAAGTACTTCTTATCTTCTTCGCTGTGTTCATCAGTATTTTTCCAAAAACCATTAAGCTTATTTATTCACCTCAAAATTATCTACAGTGTTATTATGAAAGATGTACTGAAAACAGTTAAGGAAATAGAAGATAAAATTGAAGAAGCTCTAAATAAATATGAGATGAAAGAGGAATATGAAAGAGCTGTTGATGAGTATAGGAAATTAGAAAAAAGCTTAACTTCTATTCCAATAAATGATTCAGAACCAGAACAGTTCAAAGAATATCATCGTGTTTTAGCTTATCTATACATGCGAGAAAGCAATGTTTTAAGGAGTTTAGGAGAAGCTGAAGAAGCTATAAAAATTCAGAAATTAGAAATAGAAGCTGCAAGGAAATCAGAAGATGAAATTACTCTCGCTCGATCATTGTTTTCAACAGCTGTTCAAGATATTTCTTCAGGTAATATAGAAAATGGATCTCTATTTCTTGAAGAAGCTTTACAAGAATTCAACAAAGGCAATTCTATTGATCATAAACAAGGTGCTGGATGGATTTGGATTATTCGAGCAGATATTATGAATGCTGGAATTATAGAAGTTGATTACGAAGAAGTATTAGCTGCTTGCAATCAAGCTATTGAATTATTAGAACCAATAGACAACTGGCAAGGACTTGTCAGAGCATATCAAGCTAGAGCCACTGCACATCAAAAAAATAATCTTCAAGATTTAGCTGCAAAAGATGAGAAAAAAGCAGAAAGTTTCAAAAAAACATAAAGGATACTAGAAATGATCTGTTCAAGATGTAAAAAATCCAAAAAAAATACTGTTAAGATGAAACAAGTGAAAAGGAAGGGAGGTTTTCACAAAAAAACTAAATTTCAGTGTCCTGAATGTGGATTAGTTAGAATGAAGGAGAATTGACACAGACATTTTTTAGCTCCGTGTTTATAAATGAATTTAAAGAAATTAGTACGCTAATAACATAAAAGGTTGTATAGACATGGCTACATCCTCAATTGATTCTTTACCCTTACTTCGCAATGGCGAAGAATATCTTTCACAGAGTAAAAAGACTCTGTATGGAATTACAGGTGAGAAACTTCTTGATGTTTCTATAGCACCTGAACTGCATGTTCGCATGGCATTAAAGATTAACAAAGGAGCTGGTTTTGCTCTACTTCAGAACACAGGAATAGATGATTTGATAGATATTTTTGTAGAAGCAGGAAAAATCTTTGTTAATGATATGCTGATAAATGGTATCAGCTGTTCTTTGGACGAATGGTCTGAGTTGATAACTAGATCCACAGGAATGCCTATTACATATGTCAATAACGCTCTTAATTATATTCCTCAACTCTTCAGAAAACGCCCACTTCAAAGAGTTCTAAGGGCTAATAGCCCTACTGGAAGTTTGGCAATTTATGATGATTTAGTAGACATTCGAGGGACTACTAGATTTGCTTGGGGTCCTGCAGGAAGAAATTGTGGTGTTTCTCTGCCTGGAAATCATCCGTTAGTTTCTCTTCTGGGAACTCTCATACCACTGTTTAAGATACCAACAATTCTTCGAGCTTCTTCAA
>JAEOTE010000130.1 GCA_016839945.1 Candidatus Heimdallarchaeota archaeon
ACAATTAATGAAAGATTTTCAAATCCTCCACGAGCTGCTTTGTTTGGTAGTTGAACACCATGAACCCATCCAATCATTTTTTCACCAGGGAGAATAATTGACCCAACACGACGACCTAAATCTTGTTCTTCAAAGCCTAGTGAACTATATGCTTGATCAGAGATTTTAAGTAGAAAATTCTCTACACCCACTCTCATTCTACCAAGATATCTGCCTATATCTAGACTATGATCCATAACTAAAGGTATAGGTCCTTTCGACTGATCAAAAATTGACAGTACTATTCCTGGAGAAATAATTGAGAAGTTAAGAGCTATTTCTTCAGCTGTTATCTTTTCCATAAGTTCTTCAAATGGTTTGGGTTTGAAGATTTTATAAAGAATGAAACCAACAATTGCAGTTAATACTAGACTACCTGCAATAATCAGATACAATATCCATGTTTCTAATCCAGGAGGTTCTATAGTTATAACAGGTTCTCCTAGAACATAGCTTATCTCATCATTTATTCCAGATCCTGAGTAAGATCCTTCTATCATAACACTATAAATTTCTTCACTCATCTGAAAAGCTGCGGTAAATTGTCCCAATGTATCAGTTGTTAAATAGAATATTTCTGTATCATCAAAATCATCTGGATTAAGAGCTAAAACTTCAGTAGAATCATTCTTGTATGTAATATACACTATTATAGTTATATCAACAAAAGGTAAAGGAGTTCCATTTATATATGTTAATTGACCTGTGATGATTAACTGAGTATTCTCAATGACTTCAGTTTCAGAAACTTCAATAGTTAATGTTACAGGAAGAGGATTTATTTCAATTGCATATTGTTCAAAATTAATTCCAAAGAAGAAGTTGGATTCTGCTCTGATTAAAAGAGAATAATTACCTTTTCCAAAGTTCCTGAAATTGAAAGAAGAATAATTAAACTTGTAGAATGAATTTCCTACATATACAAAATCATATATTGCTGTTCCGTTAACCCATATTAACCTAATGGTTTCATTTTCACTCAAATCATTTTGTAGGTTAATAATAATCGTAATATTTTCTTCATAAACAACACTATGCATACTATCAGTGGACACAAATAAGTTCCCTTCTTTCTTTTCAATTATTAAGTCGATGTAGATTTTTTGAATGTTCTCGACAAATTTCCAGAAACTCACCTCTATTGTCGTTGGTATTGCTCCTGTAACATTAGAAGCTACAATATAAATCTCAAAAGTCATGTTTGTTATCTCAATCACTTGAACACTTATGTTTAAATCTAAATCCTTAGTTATAGAATGTTGCAAACCTGCTATAGCTGTTTTGTTAACAGCGTCAGTTACATTGAAAGTAAAACTAACTGATTCTCCATAAATCAATGTTGTTGTATTTTGATGTGTTGTAACTGTATGAATAAAATCATCAGGTTCCTCAAAAGTTATTACGATGTTATCAACTATGAAAATATATTCAACAGTAATATTGTTTGGAAAGCTTCCTACCACGTTATCCTTTAAGATAATTGTTAAATTATAAATTCCATCATTTGGGGGAACAGAAAAATTCCAAGTATCTGTTGTAATATTGCTGTTGCCAGGGTAGTCAACATCATCATTCCAGTAATATTGCATACTCTGTAAATCAGTATTTGCTGAAGAATTATAAAGAATCTCAGTTTCACCTTGGACTATATTTGTACTATTTATTTGAACATAGGTACTGTAAAGTTCACTCCATACTAGTATATCAGCAATAGGAGCTTCCAAATCAACATCAAAAATGAAGGTGTAGGTAAAATTGTTTCCTACTAAATCTTCTGCATAAACATAGAATTCAGCTTGAGCACCATGAGTATAGAAGTGGAGAAGATTTATAATAAAATCATCATCTGGTGCTTCAGACCAAAAACCAGGAATTATATCCCATGAGTATTCTACTAAAGCAATGGTCTTATCATCATAATCTGTTGTTTCGAAATCTAGGACGGTCTGCATATTTATTTTTGTTCCTACATCAGGATAGATTAAGAAATCCACAACAGGATCTGTTCCATCCATAATTAGAGTCATGTTGATAATAGATTCATGTCCTAAAGAATCTACAGCTTTAACACTCAATACTGCTAACTTATCAACTGAAGATAAAACAAAGCTTCCTCCTGTAAATAAAGAATATACAGAATTATCCCATGAATAATAAGTGCTTACTGTAGGGTCATCATCTATTACACTTACTAAAACATCAGTGTTAGCTGGAATAATCCCATCAACGCCAATGTAAATTACTAAATCTTGGGGTGTTACAGTTACTGTAGGTTCTGTCGTATCAACAACAAACTCAATGTAAGCAATATCATAATTCCCTGCAAGATCTTCAACATACAAAACAATGTAATGGTCTCCATCCTCCAAAAACTGAAGTGAATATTCAAATGGTTCGCTAAGTGTCTGATTTGCTTTACCATCAATTGACATTAGAACAATCAAATCTCCACTTAAGATATAATTATCAGAGAGAGTAAAAATAAAATCTTGCGTTTTTTCAAACCTACTATTATTGTAAGTTAAGATGCTGTTGTCTATAACAGGTGCTTCTAAATCTACTGTAAAATTAAAGTAAATAATTTTTAGAGCATTAGTTATATCGAATGTGATTATCGTTAGATTATGGATACCTTGAGTAGATGGTAATGCATCAGCACCGCTAAGAGTTAGGGTACTACCTATTAAAGTTCCTAATTTAATTGTTCCACTATCCCAAACATATTTTATTGTTCCATTAGTTCTTCTTGCATTAATTATAACATCTTCCCCACCTAAATAATAGGAATTGTTTGTCAGATTCTGCAATTCAACTAGAAATACATTGGAGTCTGTATAAAATTCATAAAATGAAGAATTAACGTGATTATAAGCATCAGTAGCGTAAACGTAAAGATAATGGTACCCATCTGCTAAAGGTAGGTATGTTCGATAGATATCCCCAGAATATGGTGTCCAAGTATTGTTTGGAGGTGCATCCCAATAGTAATCAACTTTCGAGAGCCCAGAGGGATCGTATATCTCTATATCTATAACTTTCCCTGGTGCATATGAAGTACCATTTACAACATTTACAAGCTCTATCGTTGGTGAACCTGAATCAAAAGAGAAGAAATAGATTACTGTTTCATTAACATAAAAATCGGAAGTTCTAATTGTTAAATTGTGACTTTCTTCAAATTGAGGTGCATAAATATCAAAAGGATCAGCAAAAGGAAACTCCGTACCATTTTGATCCCACTCATACGTAGCTGAATCAATTGAATGAAGCGTGAAGTTAAGTAATGTCCCTGAGCTAATAAATGATCCATTTGTTGGAGGTCCATGTAATTCTACATTCGTGATTGAAGCATCATAACCTAAAGTATAGCTTTCAAATCTAGTGTTATTGAAATCTTGATCACTTGCCATAATATCTAGAGTATGCCATCCATGTGAAGTTGGAAGAGTAGCTAATATAATATCACTAAATGAATTCCAGCTACCTCCATCCCAACGATAAGAGCTGTTAGATCCATCAGTTACATCTATTGTTGCATTTTGAGCTACTTGATAAACTGTATTGTTTACTACTCCAGTCACATCAATATCTGGATAATCATTTGAGCGCATATATAATTGGACACCAAGAGATTGACCACATCCTGTTAAGGAATATGAGTTAGAATAAATCCCATCAACTATATTCCAATTCAAAGTATTGGTATCACGTTTAATTTGAATAGTTGTATGTCCCTCTTGAGTATTATTATCAACCATGACATAATATGTAACCTTCAACCTATCTCCTGCAGGAATAACGTATGGTGAAGCAATAGTTGCATTAAGTGTGAAATCTGTCCAGTATTCTAAACCACCTGCATCAGGTATCATATAATTTGTGGAAGTAATTGGGGTACTGGAATTATCAGAACTATCAAAATGCCAAAGAGTTACATTGTAGGTTACTTCTATATCATCATTTCCAGCATAATTATCAAAATCTCTATGAATGTTGATAAGATAATGAACTTTGTCTTTAATCGTGTAATTCTGATTTGAAGTTGGACTGAACATAAGTGAATGGTAATATGGGGAGTTCATAGCTTCACCGATTATATACTCATAATTTGAACTTGGCCAATTGTTTGCACCAATATTTGTTCCCCAGCAGAACCTTTTGACAATTGTAGCTGAAGCATCATGTCCTGGAATGTCATCATATTCCGTCCATTCATATCCAATACCATCACTATCTAAAGAAGGAGACCATGTATCATAAGAAAAGAAAGCTTTGGTTTTAAAATCACCAAGTATTTCTTCTTTACGAATCCTAAAATTCTCATCACCTACATTATCTATTTTATCTATAATATCATCTATGATTGGTGGATTTATCTCTGAAATTGGGAAAGGTTCCCCATCACTTATATCATTTTTTAGTAATTGCTGATACAATAATGAATTGAAAATTAGAAAAATAATCATAATAGAAAATAATTTTGATTTTTCATTCCCCATTTTTAGACCTACCTAACACAATCAACTTGAAGATGATGTTTGTACACGTTTATCATATAATATGCACATCTCTTATATTAAGGAATAAAAATCTGCTAATAAAGATTATTTATACTGCAAGCTCAAATTTATCTATCTGCATCTTCTTTCCAAGGTTCTTGTTGTTCTAAATATTCTGCATCTAGTAATCCTTTTTCCCACTCTTTCTCTTGCACAAGAATTTCTTTTTCTTGACCATAAACAATATCCTCAATTTGGAAAGCATTGAAGAAAGCATTTGACACAGCATCTTGTAATTCATCTATTCCATTCTTTGTCAAGTTTGAAATCTTAATATTATGAATCCTTTTTGGATCAAAATGAAATCCAAGTTTATCTTCTATAGTTTGTGATATAAAATTCTGACCACTTTCTATCATTTCATCAGTTACACTAGTAGAAATAGCATAATCAAGATGTGTTCCTAACAAAACAATGTTTGTAAAATCTGAAATTAATTCATGATCTATTGCTTTATTCAACCAATATTCGAGGTTTTGGAAAGTACGTAAATCTGCTATACTATATGTGAGAATTAGGATTACTATATCGTTTATACTTCTAACATTGAAATACATGTCAATAGCATCTTCAAAAGCTAATCCATGACCCACATCAGCTCTTCCTTTCTGACCTGGCATAATGAAAAGTTGTGAACTAATTGTAACTTTGTATTTTTCAATATTTGAGTAAAGTACAAAATAATCAAATTCTAGATTAACGGATTTTGAAATATTTGAGCAATCAAAGTTGAAGAATGCTCCTTGTTTATAGCTTGCTAAATTCATTGCAGTGTGTGTTTTTCCAACTGCTCCATCCCCAATAAAGACCACTCCTCCAGTACAAGTGATATCTTTTTCTCGACAAATGATTAATTTATCAATATCACGTTGGTTATCCATAAGAAACAACTTCAATATGGTTTTATCTAAAATGAAATTTGCATTTTTTTCAATATAAGACTATTCCTAATTGCAACCTAAAAAAAAGTAAGAGCAAAACACTTACACAATCATTAGATTGTCTTAATAGTAAGTATTCTTTCTTCTGATAATCATTTTGTAAATCTCTAATGAAGCAAGCGGTATTGCTATTGCGAACAACAATATCAACCAGTCTATGATTCCTAATGGAACAAATTCGACTCTAAACCCAAGGAGATTATTAGCGAGAACACTAAGGGGTTTAACATAAACTAAGAGAATATGAAGTACTGGTACAAATATTACCAAGATAAAGATTAACCATTTCCAATCTTCTTTGAATGAACGAAATACTGATTTGTTTAATCTCCTCAAACTTAGTACCACAAGACTCTCTGCGATAACCAGTACTGTAACAAACATCGTTCTTGCTTTAGCATGAGCCCAGCTTGCAGGAGATGAAGAAACCGCATCAGTTTCTCCTAGAAATATTGGAACGGTACCAGTTTTGTTAAAGTCAAAAACTGGTATAATTCCATTATAAGATAGAAGATAAATTAAACCAGCAGATAAAGCTAAAGATAAAGCAAGTATTACTAGTGCTAAAACATATTTTTTGTTGAAGATTTCTTCATCATTTCTTGGAGGATAATCCATAATCTCTGCTGCAATAGTATCAAAGATGAATACTAAAGGTGGAATTAAATGAGCTGTAGAGAATATGTATACTCTTTGAAAATCATTAACTATAGAAAAACCAGGAATAAATGAGCTAGAAAAATACAAAATAGCTTCAGC
>JAEOTE010000001.1 GCA_016839945.1 Candidatus Heimdallarchaeota archaeon
AAACAAACAAATTTACTCATTCTGCAGGTTTAGCTGATTTTCTTTATGAAAAAATAAGTCAAGAAAGGAATTAGTGTTTATGTTTTTCCTTTACTACATCATATGTTCTATCTTTAGAAAGTTTGAAAAATTCGTCAAAATCATCATACTTATCATAATCTAGCATTGGAAAATCAATAATAGCATCTAAATCCTCTTTCTTTCTACCACTTTTAACATAGTCTTCCATCCAATTGATACAATCCTCTAGATATTGTAGCTGAATCTTAACTTGCTCAATATCGGTCATTGGTCCATGTCCAGGAATAACTTTTACAGGATTTAGATCGATCATTTGTTTATAAGCTTCCAGCCATAGGTAAGGATCTGTAGTCTCATCTCCAAAATATGGAACTTGTTCAGAGAATAATAAATCCCCTGCAATAATGATTCTCTCTTCTGGAAAATAAACAAAACAGCTTCCTGAGGTGTGACCATCAGTTTGAAAGATTTTTAAAGATAATGTATCATCTATAATTTCATATTCTCCTACAAATGATTTATTTGGTAACACAACTTTTAGTATATCAAATTCTTTAGGATTCTCCTTTCTTGTTTTTTCTAAATTATCATCACTCCATCTTGTTTTAACTAGATTATCAAGAATATCAAACGTTTTCTTTGTTGATATAATTTGACAATCCTCAAAGAATTGATTTCCAAGAACATGATCTCCATGATGATGAGTAATGATTAGGTATTTCACTGGTAATCCAGTGATTTTTTCAGCTTCTTTTCTAGCTTTCTCAATAACCTTTGGATAATAACCAGAATCAATAAAGACTAAACAATTATTCAATTTGACAAAAGCTACATGACTGAATGTTTCATCCTCAGTATTAGACCAAACAGAATTTGTTATTTGTTCAAAATTTACCATAATAATCATTCAATACTAAATTTATACACTTAAATATATTTCATTGAATAGCTTAATTTGATAACAAAAACCTTTTTACAAATAAGATGAAATCAAAAATGTGGTTATTATGGATGAAGAAAGTTTAGCTAAGACCATTTTTGATGAAGTAATGGATGAAATTGAAGAAGAAATCTTTGATGGATTAAGTGAACTAGTAATCGAAGATAAGCTGAAAAACATTGTCGGTCAGATTCAGTCTTCTGTAAAAGATAAAATTATTGAGCTAATTCCTCAAGATATTTCAGAAGATATCTCAGAAGTGAAGAAATTCGTAATAGGTGAAAAAATAGCAAGAGTAGTTACAAAAGATGCTAAAACTAGATTAGCAGAGCTTGTTTCTGAAATTGTTGAAAAGACCTACGAAGTACTTTATGAATTGCGAAATGAAATCATAGAAGAATTATTCGAGGAAACTGAAATAGAAGAAGAGGAAGAAGAGGTAGAGGAAGAAGAGGAAGAAGAGGTAGAGGAAGAAGAGGAAGAAGAGGTAGAGGAAGAAGTAGAATCGATTCCTGAATTCTAAGATCTCTTTGTATTCTTTTTTTATTTTTTTGATAATGGAATTTTAAATTTCTAATTGCCTACTCTTAAATATTCGAGTAATGTATTTATTTTTATGAATGATACCCCGAAGATTGAAGAAAATTTTCTGAATTCCTCCAGTCAGAAGGTGTTTAAACAATCTTGGATTTTACTTCTCATTCTCTATATTCTCTTGGCTTTGATCAGAGGTATTGGTGCGTTTGGTCCAGAAAATATTCGAATCCTGATAATGGTTGGATTTATCATTATGTGGTTTTTACCATTTCTCTTCTTTAACAAAACTGGATGGAAAAGAATTGGTATTAGGAAAATCCAGAATCCTTTGTGGATATTGTGGGGTTTCTTAATAGGTGGAGTAGCTGCTCTAGCTATTTTTGGAATAGGAATGTTGTTTACCTTGAATAGCACAGAACATTGGTTTATTTCTATAATCAATCAAGTAATGTCTCCTGAAGTGAGAGAAATGTTACCTTTTACTGCAGTTTTTTTCATTACTACATTACCTTCAATGATTTTAAGTCCAATTGGGGAAGAATTATTTTTCAGAGGGATGATTCATGAAGTTACAAAAGAAAAAACTAATGAATTTCATGCTAAAGTAACTAATTCACTAACATTTGCAACAGTACACATAATGCACTATGGATTCATTATAGAAGGAACTAATGTGGATTTTCTTTTCGGTGCAGGATCAGTTTGGTTCTTACTCATGTTTGGTTTATCTATGCTTTTTTCAATATGTAAAAGTAGAAGTGGAAGTATATTTCCTGCAATAATTGCACATTCATCATTTAATCTATTCATGTGCATAACAGCTTTCTTCATCTTACTATAACCTTAGAACTAGTTTGTTCAAGCCAGCAAATTTGCAATAAGTTTTTATGAACAAGTTGTTTTACACTCTTGGTGAAAGGTAATTTACTCTGCAGCTTTTGAAATGAGTATAACATGTCCAAAATGTGATTCTTCTATAATGCTTCATGGTCCAGTAAGAAAGGCTCATTGCAATGCATGCCAAAACGATACAGATATTCCTGTAAAGTACTGGAAAGAGAACTTGTATGATGCTTTAGGTTGGATAGTAGAAGATATGAAGGAAGGAGAAATCTATAATTTAGTACAATTTGGTTTGTTTAGTACCAAATGGAGCGTTATAGAAATAACTCCTAGATGTAGTGAGTGCAACAAAAGACTTGATATTAAGAGAGTTGACAGAGATAAAGAGTCTAAAATTAAGTGTTCCAGCTGTGGAAAGGAAACCAATATTGTTCCAGCTCCTAAATGGTTGAAAAAAGTAATGCCAACAGCTGATTATTTTGTTAATGTTCAAATGCATGATGAATTAGAAGATGATAGTCCAGTAATATCCGGGGGTATCGCTTTAACTTGCCCTCAATGTAATGGATCCTTAATTATTGATGGTAAAGACCGTCTGGTTCCTTGCAAATACTGTGGTGT
>JAEOTE010000131.1 GCA_016839945.1 Candidatus Heimdallarchaeota archaeon
AACTAAAGATTCAGTTTGTTCCTGAAGATGTTGAAGATAAAATCCTCCAATTTTCGGATCTTGCATCATAGCTTTTTTGACAAATCGAGGATCCATATCTATCAAGTAAATGGAACGGGAAAAATCTCGTTCGAAAGATTTTATGATAAACTTCCCGATCGTGTGAGGGCCTGTTGGGGCTGTTATAAGCCAGTTCATATGGAGTGGGATACCAAAATCCTCAAAGTTGTCTAAACATAATTTCACTAGTACATTGAAAGTGTCTGTGTTCATGTCAAAGTAATCCATTTGGTCAAAATCTATTCGTGAAGTATTCGCCATTAGCACATTTTTTTTGGGTTTGCCTTGAGTTCCACCTGTTTCTGCTACTTGCATTTCTGCACCTGGAGTCTTTGCATACCATTGATAAGCAAACTTTGTTGTTGTATAGCTTATTGGAAAATTTCTGAATACATCTGGTGGAGTGGGTCCTAGCTTTTCAGCTAAGTCTTTCCAATCATTAATATCCCCTTTTTTGACATTCCTTTCCTTTGCTAGTTTTATCAAATAAGGAGAGCCTTGTTCTTCTGAAATCGCTATATCTACGCATTCTACTAGAAAATCATTTTGATTTATTTTATTTACTATTTTTGTTTTTGCGGATGTAGCCATAAAGTCTTCACCGTTAATATTTTCAGTAAAATCATTTATAAAGGAGGACAACTCACCGACAAAATTCTATTCTGAATTTTAAAAAATACAAATAAAGTTCCAGAATATGATTTAATGGCATGGTCAGTGTTAAATTTGTAGAAAAGGTATTGAAGAGAGTAATATAAGAACAAATCTAAATAATATGCACAAAATTAATAAATTGAGTTTTATTAGATTTACAAAAAATCTGTGGAAATGATGAAAAATTCAAAAATTAATTTCTTTATTTTATTCTCCATTTTAGTCTTCACAGCACTCATGAATGTATCTCAGATCCAAGGCATTACTCCAAATGCATATTTAATTCTAAAAACCACAGATAATCGTAATTGGTCTGAATATGCTGATTATATTCAGGAATTTTTAGATGAAATAAATATTAATGTAACTATAAAAATAGAAACAGATGCAACATGGTATGAATCTCTTCTTACAGGTGATTTTGATTTAGCAATTGTTGATTATTATAATTTTGCCACTGATCCTGATATGAGATCAATATTTACTGAATCCGCATTTTTTAATTGGATGGGGCTTTCCAAAACAATGCCATATGGAAATGAAAGTGAGAACTTGTTACATTATGGAATAACCATAACTGATCCTGAAGAGAGAAAAGAAATTTATGATGATTGGCAAAAGATTCAAATGGACAAAATACTTGGATTTTTCCCAATATTAATAGAAAAAAAATATGCTGTTGTTTGGGACAATATTGTAAATTACGATATAAGAAGAGATTTAGTTAATAACTTACCTTACATGTATTACAATGGTCTACATGAAGGACAATCTTCTTTTGATGCATTAAACATCCATAAAAAGCAATGGTTTAACCTTAATCCTCTTTATCAGAGAAAAGCTTTTGATTTTCCAGATATGGAAGTAACTAGCTTAATTATGGATCCAATTGCTCAGGGAAATATTAACAATTTTTGGATTAAAACAGGTTTAATATATGATTGGGAAAAGATAGATGAAGCACATTACAAATTTTACTTAAGGGACAATATTTTTTGGAATCCTTCTTACAATGTTTTATCCCGAACTAGTTTGTCTCCTCCTCTTGGTTCTATTCCACCTGGAGAACTAATGAGAGGTCTCAGATCTTACGCATATAGTGATGGTTCAAATCAACAAGTACTCGCAAAAGATGTTGTGTTTACCTATTTAGCTCTTGCAAATCCTCTTACAAGTCCATATTACAACGATTATTCATGGATTAGAAATATATACGTTGATCCTTTTGATGATTTGGCATATCATTTGCATACTGGTAATGAATATGGCTTGGTAGATTATGCTCCAATGTTTACAGATATGTCTCTTTTTACACTTCCTGAGTTTTTCCTTAATTCTTCTGATACTAGTGTTAGTTATTCTTCTGGTGGAGTAAAAACTATTGGATTTTATGATGGTATTAATGAAACTACTCAATGGATTAATTTTGAGAAATCAGCATTTGGTTGTGGGCAATATATGTTAGATTATTATGACCTTGACTCTATAACAGTATTACAAAGAAGCCCATATTGGCACGGAATTGGTCCAATTGATGGTTCTACTGGAAAACAACCTTTTGTAGATACAATTAATATTCATGTTTTTGATGATTTAGGGAATGCTTTTACATCTTTTAAATCTGGGAATCTTGATATCTTTAATTTCAACAATATTGATGGAGAATATTCTAATCTTATACCTGCAATCAAAGAAATGGCATCTAATACAAAATACAACTTATATTCAGATTATCTTGGTTTTGCAGATGTTCTTCTAATAAATCTTAAACGTCCATTTGTTGGTGGAGCAGATAATTATATTTATCTAGATGAACCGGGAAAAGAGGAATACACAAAAGGTTTAGCAGTTCGTAAAGCAATTTGTTATTCGATTGATAGAGAAATAATGAATAGAGAAATTCATAGTGAGAACTTGGAGGTTTTTCATAGTCCAATATTACCAATACTTGATTATTGGTATTATGATTACATAATCAAATATGATAAAGATATACATTCTGCTAATGAATGGTTGTTAGCAGCAGATTATGATATTAAAACTAAATCTGCAAACTTTTTATTTAGCATATTTATAATAGGAATTATTGTTACGTCTCAAAAAATGAAAAGAAGAATAAAAAACCTTTAAAAAAATCACATATAAAGGAGAGTAAATCACCTACAAAAATCAGATTAACTGTATTTGTTGTTCTTTTCACCTAAATTTTATATATATCTCGTTTTTTATCGAATACTATTACATTATAGAAAGGTAATTATTTTGACTAAAAAAGAAGATTCTGAATATTCTATCGAGCAATTTACTCTCAAAAAGAAAAACTTTGATGAAATCACAAATCTGTTGAATGATGCATTCTTAACTGATGAAGCAGCTATAGAAGAAGGAGCAACGATTACATTTACCAAGGAAAGTTTTGATCTATTTTTTAATTCTCCTATAACTGATCCAGATCTTTTTGTACGAGCAATACACAAGCCTACAAATCAAATAGTAGGTTTTCTTGGAAACATACCAAGAACTGTGTCACTCTTTGGTGAAAAATATAATTTTATCATTCCTGGATGGTTAAGTGTTGCTCCAGATCATAGAAGGCAAGGAATAGCTACCTTAATGGGTAGAAAGCTTCTGGAACTAGTCTCTAACTCAGAAAAATATGAAGGAGGTTTCGCTTTATTTGAACCAGAACAATATGGAAAAGATATAACTAGAATTGTAGTTTCTTCTAGTAATTTAAAGCAAGTAACTGTTTATTCCACAAAGAAATTCGTAGTTCGAGCTTTTAGTGCGAAGAAGCTTTCAGAAGTTGTTAAACTTAAATGGTACGAAAAACTTGCTTTCAGAGTTTTACAAGGTGTCAAGGAGAAAGATAATCCTCGAATTCGGCTTTTTGAGAAGAAGGATACTGAAGCACTCTACAAACTTATACTTGAGTATGAAGATAGATGTGATTTGGCAGTCATTCATGACAAAGAAGATTTCGCAAGAATAGTTAATCACCCACTTTTTCTCTGTGTTGTTCATGAGAATGATAAAGGTGAAATTGATGGATTTATTGGAGTATGGGAATTCCTTTTATCTGGTTTTGGGAAGACATATCCTTTCGGATGGTTAGATATGGTTCATATATATCAAATTACTACTAAAGAGGCGAAAGAGTTGTGCAATTTTCTGTGTGTAAAAGCAAAAGAACGAGGGTGGATTGGAATACAATGTCCATATTTTCCATACTATGATTCTAAACCTTTCATTAAAGCTAAATTCATTTTCTATACAAAGAGGTTATTCTTGGATATGGGGATGCTAAAAGGGATGAACTTACCTAGAAAAATTGAATCTATCTTTTTAGATTGGAGATAAAAAATGGAAAAAAGAGAGAGAGAAAACTAGATTTAGTATGTTTCACATTGAAGCTCGAAATAGTTGTGAGGATGATCACATACAGGGCAAACTTTGGGTGGTTCAGTTCCATCATGAACATAACCACATTTTCTGCATACCCATGCTACTTCTTCTTTTTTCTCGAAAACAGATTTCCCTTGAACTTCTTTTAGAAGTTTCTTATATCTCTCTTCATGATGAACTTCTGCTCTTCCAATGGCTAACAGTCTGATAGCAATCTTTTGTAATCCTTCTTCTTTGGCTTTCTCTGCAAATTCAGGATACATAATTGTATTTTCATAGTGTTCTCCATCTATAGCTGCTTGAAGATTAGCTACTGTATCACTTAGAGTTGTTGGTACTGTTGCTTCTACATCAAATTCAGGTAAATCCAATTTTTCTTTTTTCAGTAGTTCATTTAGCATTTTAAATAGTATTTTAGCATGTTCTTTTTCATTCATTGCAGTTACACTAAAGATATCTGCTATTTGCTCATAGCCTTCTTTTTTTGCTATTTTGGAATAGAATGTATATCTATTTCTAGCTTGACTTTCTCCCAAATATGCTTTGGCTAGATTATTTATTGTTTCCTTCATAAAAGCACCTTGCTTTACTTCATCCTTTAATGTGGTTTTAAAAAAGTTATTATCGGAAAGAGAACTAATCTCAAGTGTTAGGTTTGTATCTGGATATCTTTAGCTTTATTGTTGCTAACAATAAAGGAAAAGCTAAGTTGGGTTTGAAGAAAGTTAATTTTGGTTCTGAACCCGTCATAATTGTTGCCCATCTTAATAGATATTTTACTCCTTTTTTATTACAAAGGTATGCAAAAGCATCTAGAAAAATCGGCATTCTGGCTAACACTTTGACCATTCGTGAAGACCATTTGAAATCTTTTCCAAAGGACTTCATCCATCTCTTTTGATATAATTTCAGCATGCTTTCGCTAAAATCATTTTTTTCAAAAGCTTCTTCCAATGTTTTAGCAGCTATTTCTCCAGCATCCATCGCATACTGTATTCCTTCACCAGTTAGAGGATCAATATGACCAGCTGCATCTCCAACAATTAGAAAGTTATTAGCATAACTTTTCTTTACTCCTCCTAATCTTAAAGGTCCTGATTTCATTGGTTCAACCTTTGTTTTTGGACCAAGAGCTTCCGCAACATAAGGTTCTCCTGTAAGGAATAACTGATGCACATGCTGTAAATCTTCAGCTTTATATCTCCCTCCTGGAATTATATAACAACAAAAAACTACATCACCATCAGCTTCTTTGAAAAGAGCTAGATAACCTGGAACAATATCTTGAGTATAAAGACACACTCCATCATCTTTGTATTGATGGGTTCCAGCTTTGATGTAAACACTACTGCAAACAGCTTCTGGAGGTTTGTCCAGAATACCTAAAGAACGAGCGATTTTTGAAGTAGCTCCATCTGCAGCAATCAGAACCTTTGTTCTGATAATCGCCTGTTTATCATTGAAGGATTTTACTTCCCAGAATTTCTTGTCTTCAGAAAACTTAACTTCCTTAACATTATACTCTTCAATTAGTTTTGCTCCTTCTCTAACAGCTGCACGAACCATCTTTTCATCCATAATCTCCCTTTTAATAGACATCATCAGATGACTTCCAAGTTCTTCAGCTGAATTATCGATATATGTGATTCTTCTGGGACTTACAAGACCACCAACAGCTGAATAATGTCCTTTACCTTCTTCTAGAATTTCTTGTAAAACTCCCATCCTTTCCAGGTGGATTTGGGCTCTCTGTGAAATAGCATCTCCACAAATCTTTCTTCTAGGGAATTTCTCTTTATCTAAAAGAACAACGTTCTTTCCTTGTTTAGCTAAATAAAAGGCAGTAGAAGAACCACCAGGACCTGCTCCTATAATGCAGACATCAAAGATTTTTTCGTTCTCTTTGTTTGTGTTATTTGTCATTGGAATTTTATTTCTAAATAGGAAGGTTATAAGTTTTCACAACTTTAAACATAGAAATTAATTGTTTGATACCTCTCAATTATCTCCTTCTTCTTCTTTATGTCCTCTTTTTTGTGTTCAAGATCCCAGATAGTGACTTCTTTTATTTCATCATAATCCAAGAAAGTTACTTTTGCAAGAGAGATATTCTTATCTTCATCAATGATTATTTTTCCTTCATCAGCAAGCTGATCTATCATCAAATAAATCTGTAAATAGTGATTGAGAAGATTGTGATTGTTCCAATACTTTTCGAAGATTTCTTGAATGTTGATTTTTCCTTTTTCCAGCAATATTTTTTCCAATTGTTTTTCTAAGTTCTTCTTCGCTAATTCCTCTGTTTCAGGAGTATCTCCCCATAATCGCACCATAATACTTTCGGTAATGAGAGACAGACGAACCTATTAAATCACCAAAAGAAAAAAAGTGACATAAGTGAAATTAATAAGAATCGCTAGAAACACCTTCTATATATTCCTTAAATAATAATATTAGCTTATTTTCCTTCTAAAATTTCTAAATTTTTTTTACTAAATTATAAAAACCCCACAGAAAAAAAGTGACAAGTTAATTATCTGTTCTTATACTCAAAAACTAGTTATTCTAGAAAGAAGTCTGGTTTTGACGAACAATGATTGAAGAAAATCTTAAGTCGCTTATTGAAATTTGTGGTTTGAATATAGGTGATTTTGACCCTGTTAAGGCAAACAAACTCTATCTTCAAGCTGACAAAATGCGTGGTAAGGAGAATTGGAAAAAAGCTGACACACTAATCCGTCAAGCTATAGAATGCAACCCTTACGAATTCCGATATTGGACTCTTTTTGGTCTATGTCTAAACAATCTCTTTAGGGAAGATGATGATTTATTTGAACAATCACAAGCAGTTTTCGATTATACAATGGGGAGTATTGATTTCGATGGTATGAACCGTTTTGTTGAGGATTTAAAAGCTTTTGAAGAACTGGAAGAGAAATCAGCGACTAATCTTCAAGAAGGTCGATGGGTTCAAGCTGAAAAAGGATTTAAGGAACTCTTAGAAATAAAAAATAATCATCATGAAGCATTTCGTAATATGCTCGATGCTAACTTAGATGTATCCAAGGATTTTATGTATTGGAATGCGATTGCTATCTCTGTTAAGAATCAAGGCAGAATCGATGAAGCAGAGGAAGCTTTTAGGAAATCAATCGAGTTAAATCCAAAAGAAGTAACTACTTGGTATTTTCTAGCTAATATGCTTGCTGATAATGATAGGTTCGAAGAAGCAGAAGCGATGTATAGAGAAGCTTTGAAGTTAGATTCAAAAAGCAGTAGAATCTGGTGTGATTTTGGTTCATGTCTCGCAAATCAAGGAAAAGTTGCGGAAGCTGAAAAACCTTTCAGAAAAGCTGTGAAATTGGATCCTTCGGATAAATCTGCAAAAGAACTTTTACAGAGATGTTTAGATTTTCTGGGAAAATAAGAATGAAATCAAAAAGAAATTAGGATTTAGAAACACAAGATATTTACAACAAATATAAATAAGATAATCCTATTAGTTTCACAGAAAAACCAATGGGGTTTCATGATTGTTTTCGAAAAGAAAAATGAGTATTTTAATAATTTTCAGTTTTTTTATTATGAATCTTTCTTTGTCTTCAAGTTTAAATCCAATTCAGAATAGTTTTGAAGAAAAGACAATTTCTTCTTCAATAGAGGATGATACTGTTTTAAAAGATCATAATCTAGTTAATGTTGATCTATCTCAAGATAAAGATAAAGATCTTTTTCAAGATTCCTTCAAGAAAAAATTGATATTGAGTGATTCTTTAGTTGAATATGAAGCTATTCTTTCTTTGAAAGGACCTGTTAGTCATTCAGATAGATTTTTCTTAGAGATGAATGATATAGAAATTTTAAGCGAATATTCAGTAATTTATGCTTTACACATAAAAGGAACTGCTGAATCTTTGCTGAGAGTTCAGAATCTAGGAACATTGCAGTATCTAGAAGAAAATGCTTTAGGTAAAGCTCTAATGCATGATGTAACAACAGATTTCCAAGTAAGAAAAGTTTGGCAAGTAGCTCAAGGCTATGGTTACAATGGTGATCCTAATACAGCAATTGCAATCCTTGATACAGGAGTGGATGATACTCATCCTGATGCGAATTTTAATGTCGTTTTCTGGGCTGATTTTGTTGGAGCTTCATCTGGAGCAACAGGAGATGAATATCTAACTGCAACTGATAAAGGAGAGCATGGTTCACACTGCGCTAGTATAGCAGCTTCACAAGGAGCTTCTAGTAGCAGTTCTACTGTTAAGATACAAGCTTCAGGATATCTTCATGCAACTGATGGATATGCATGGCAATATACCTGGTTTTACCTTGGTTCAGCTCAAACGGTAACCATTAATTATTCTTGGGAAGGTACTGGCTCAACTTATGTAGGATTTATTGATTCTACAACTGCTTGGGTAGCTAATAGTTTTAGTACTCCCGATAGTTCCTCACCAGGAACATTCTCACATTCATTTAGTTCAGGTGGTTGGTACTGCGCTATGTATGGAAACGCTGTAGGAGCAGGTGGACGTTATTTCTCTGGAGAAGTAGTTTATGATACAGGTTGGTCAAATCCTTATTCAGATGGTAAAGGAGCTTATGCTGGTGTTGCTCCAGATAGTAATATTGTTGGTCTCAAGGTTCTTGATGATGTAGGAGTTGGACCTACAAATTCTCTTCTTGATGCTCTTCAATGGTTATATGATTACGGGCAAAACTATAACGCAACTGTTGCTAGCATGAGTATAGGTTGGCCATCAGTAGTTTCATCAATAGATTCAGCGGTTAGTTCTTTGGTTAGGAATAAAGGAATTGTATGTGTTGTAGCTGCAGGGAATAGTGGAACTTCTTCAGGAGGAGTATATTCTCCTGGTTCGTGTCCTGATGCGATAACTGTTGGTTCAGTAAACAAAGCTAGTGAAATTGCTTACTATAGTAGTAATGGACATGTTAGTCAAATGCATGCAAAACCTGATGTTGTCGCTCCTGGTGGGAGTGTTGCTAGTTCAGGAAGCTCTGCTATTCGTCAACCAATTATTGCAGCTGATTCAAACGATGCTGATAATGCTTATGATTATAATACTGCTATTGAATATCCTCCAAAAACTGATTATTATTCTGACAATTATAGAGCAATGCAAGGAACATCTATGGCTACACCATTTGTAGCTGGTTTAGTACAACTAGTAATTGATGCTATGAGACAAGAAGGAGATTGGGATTATTCTTGGGATACTGCAAAAAGAGTAAAGTCAATTATTTGTATGACTTCTTCTGAAGTGAGAAACATACAAGGATCAATCAGTTCAGGAGGAGAAACATACGATGGAGATGGAGATGCAATTGCCCAAAACCCACAACTTCAGAGAACAGAAAAAGATTTAGTTGAAGGTTGGGGTGTGGTTTCTGTAGAAGGAGCGATTCAAGCTGTTACAGAATGGTTAAGCGTAGGTACTACTGACACTGTTTGGTTATCTGGAAATCAGAATGGTAACCATGTTGTAACTAGGAAAATAAATCTGGAATCAGATGTGATTTACAGGATGGATGGTTATTATGTTGTAAGTGTCTTTATAGATGCAGATTTGTTATTATTCGACAGCATTCCTGATCAATATGGAAATCCTATATTAATTACTAACTGCACTTTTGGTCCCTTAGCTATTGATTCTACCGTATTTACTGTTCCTAGAGATGATACTTACTATCTTGTTGTAAAATGGATTGATGGTAATTATAATGGTCAATGTAGTTTTACAATCAAAGAAGTAATCAGATTAACTTCTCCAGCTGAAGGTTCAATTCTAAATTCTGGAACATTAATCTCCTTTACAGCTGATACTTCTGCAATTGCCTCACTTAATTATCGTTGGGATGGTCTAGGAATGATGCCTTTAGATCCACCTTATCATACACCAATGATTGCAGGAGACGGGATACATACCTTAACAGTAATTGTGGAAGATGTACTTATCGATACAGAACAAATGTCATTCAGTTTTACAACGGATGATACAGATCCAATAATTGCAATTACTGGAGCAACGAATGATACAAAAGTTAATGGGGGAACGGTTGTTTCAATACAAATCACTGAAGTTAACCTTGATCAAGCACTCTATAATTGGAATAGTGGTACAGATACAACCTTAACATCACCTTATGAAGCTATAGTACCAGATACAGATGGGGAACATGTTCTATCTGTATATGCAGATGATTTAGCAGGAAACTCAAAAAGAGAATTATTTGTTTTCAGAGTTGGAGTTAGTAAAT
>JAEOTE010000014.1 GCA_016839945.1 Candidatus Heimdallarchaeota archaeon
AATTCTCTTCTTAGAGAGTAATTGAGTCCTAGATAGATAAGGAGGGGAACACCAATAAACAATACAATCAATAGAATGACAGGATATTGAACAAATAAAGGATACGGAGCTGATCCATATCCTAATTGATTTAATGTTGGTAGGATTACTGATAGTCCAATACCTGTACCAATTAATAGAGCCGGTAGAATTGCAGCTATTAATGATTGAATTGAAGAGATGTTTACAATCGTTGATATTCTTAATCCCATCTTTTTCATGATATCATGAGATATTCTTCTTTTCTCTAGAATCTTGATTGCAGTAGTAAAACTGGAAAAGACCAAAACAACACTAGCAACAAATAAGGAGAGAATCATTTCGATTATGAAAATGTTGTATAGTGGTGTCTTAAGTGAATCTTTTATTTCAAGATGAGTTTTCGATATTATTCCGGCTTTGTTGAATATTGCCTCTTGTACATTTTCTAGTGCATTCTTGTCTTGAGTTTTTATGTACAAATCATCAGCTACTTGAGAAATTCTTGAATTTATATCCTGTAGAGCGTTTAAACAATCTACATTCATTATTAGCATTTTTTCTTCATCTTCAGCATCTTCTGCAAAATAATACGCTGGGAATAACTCGAAGCTATCAAGAATTTCCACATAATGATGAGCTACTGGAGCTTGTGTAGCGTTCTTGATATCCAGAGAATCACCTACTTCTAAGTAAAAACGTTCTAACATTGTAACTGACATAAATGCAGAATCATTTCTTAGCTGAGAAAATTTCGACCAAGTAAGATCAGTGATTTCTTGTGCTGGATCGTAGAATGTTGACGTGAAATCCGTCATATTTATAACCACTATACTCACAGGAATTGTACCAATTTCTATTCCTGCAGCCACTATAAAATTCATTTTGTACAGTTGAACATTCGTTACACTAACAACACCTTCCAATGATCTAATTTCTTCTTCACTCATCCCGGTAATCGCATTCCATTTTTTAATTCTAATGTCTGAACCATTTAGGAAATAAGATTGTTCAGTAAGAGTTGTTTCTTTGGAATATGGTACAACAAGAACGGGAATTAAGATACTCATAACCAATAGGAATATTAGAGTGATATTTTCAAAATATCTTATATCTTTACTAATACCAGAAAAAATGAAACTTATCTTTGTTTTTCTAGATTTCCAAATGAGATATCCTATACCTTTCCATATCATACTTAATAATTTTATAATAATAGGAAGGCCACCGAGTAGTATAAAAATCCCTCCTGCAATTGTCAGAAACAGAAAAATCGTGAAATTGCTTATATTGCTTTCATAATAGGAAATAAAAGTTCTATTATAAAAATACAAGAAGAATCCTATTCCTAAAATTAAAAAGAAGAGATCTCTCCATGAAACAAAAGAAAGAATTTTCTTAATAGTACTAGGTGCTTTCTCAATCTTTCTTTTTCTTAGAACTATTATTAATATCCTAGGAATTGAGATAACTAATAATACGAGAAAGATGAGGGTAATCTCTAAAGGTACATTTCCTAGCACCAGATGAGTATCTGGATTTGTAAAACTGATGAAACCATTAACTTTGATTAAAGCAGGTGCAGTTGCACTAGCTAGACCGAAACTGATTAGACTAGCGAGTACTACTTCGAACAACCTTATACTCAGATAAATAAAGGATATTCTACTATTAACCATACCTCTATCTCGAAGGATTTCAATTTCCTTTTCATAGCTGGAAGAGAATAATTCAGATGATTCAAATACCATAAAAATGGATAAAAGAATTGCAGGAATTGCAAAAATAAGTAATCGTGCCATATTATTCAAGTAATAGGTATTAAAACCCTCAAAGAATTTTTGAAATTCATCACCAAAATTTATTGATGCAGAATCATCAAAACTGAGAGAAAATATGAGACCGATTCTATCTGTTTGTTCTTCTATCAAGGATGTTCTTTCGCTTATCTCAAAGCTTTCGAAATCCGTATATAATTGAAAATAACCACGAATTAACAAGTTGGTTTTATTACATCTATTGAATGTGTTAAAATATGAACTTTCTTTTGTCAATAGATAAGATGTTTCAAAAACTGAATAGATATCATTAGGTAAATCAAAATATTTTGACAATCTTCTAACTTGAGAGATAGTTAAAGATGAATACAACCCAACAACTGTTGCATTAAAATGATATTGTTCATTATTTATATGTACTTCGGCGTTTGAACCTACCAATGTTATAGCATCACCTAAATCTATGTTGAAAAGGGAAGAAAATTTTTCATTTATTAAAATTTCACTGTCATTTTGAGGAAGTCTCCCCTCGAATAATGTGCTGTTTATGAACTCATCTGCACTATCAGGTAATGATGCAAAAGAATAAGCAAGATTAGAATCATTAAGATATATTGATGTCCAATACGATGTTTCTATTCCCGTGATATATTTCTCAAAAAGAGTATCATCATACAATTGCAGAATTTCTTCTTTTACTTTCTCTGAATAATCTGGATCAATATCGACTTCCTCTGATGTATATATGAAAGAAGTTCGTATGCTACCAGTAACTTCTCTGTCTGAAATTAATGAAAAAGATCTTTCATATGCTTTTATCATAGCTGATTCTTCTGATTGAGCTATTATAATTGCTGAACTTAATAGATAGCCAGTAATTACAAAACCAGCAAGTGTAAAGATTGTTCTCTTTTTATTTGAGAACCAGATTGTAAAAACAGTATATAATACATTATACACCCATCTTCCAATATTTAAGAATATAAGAACAAATTTAGAATGATCTCCTACTTGTTTATCTGCCAGAAAGGCCTTTATTTTTATTTTGTTCTTTTTCCATGCCAGAATTGCTAATAAAATCAGAGCTATGAAAACTATACCTGCAATTACTACTACGTACCATCTAGTTTGCAGAAATTCAATAATTGGATTGAAAACTGTCAGATTTTCAACAATAGCTTCTAATGATAGGGATAGATTTGATATAGCAAACAATGCTATTGCTGTATTTTCTCTATAACTAACTCCAGCATTTGGAGTGTACTCAGAAGGTTTTACAGTTGCATCATATAGGATTACATGATTTTCTTCATAGAAATGG
>JAEOTE010000132.1 GCA_016839945.1 Candidatus Heimdallarchaeota archaeon
GTATTAACTTCAGTGTTATTAATTAAAACATCTCCCTCCGATGGAACCAAAAGACTGGAGATACACTTCAATAGAGTTGTTTTTCCAGCAGCATTTGGTCCAATCAAACCATACAATCCAGGTCTTTCTATAGTAAATGATACATTATTTAAAGCTCTAACATCTTTGAAATCCTTTGTTAGGTTAGTAACTTTAATCCCATGTCTCTTCATCTTTGGTCGACTCTTTAGGCATTCTTCCAAATAATAAATACATTATCCATCCAAATGTATTAACTACCCATATGACTATTAACCAACTAATCCTATTAGCCTTTTCTCTTTTCTCCCATGAATTAACTAAGTTTATTGTAGAGTATACCTTAAAAGCTGTGTCAATAAAAACAGCTGGAAGTACAATTGCTAGTAATACTCCTATGTCCATCTTTTTTCACCTCTTTCTATCTGTGAATCTATTAACCTCTATTTATATAAACCTTAACAAATATTTTAATCAATATGGTGAATCATTTAATCAGCATTTGTCTTAAGTTATATGGTGATTCATTTGATGTAGTTTTTATCTATAAGGTGGGGTTTTTCTTCTAATAAATTAGTAATTTAACTAACTTATTGAAACATTCTGGTTAATTCGTTTAACTAAGCTGTTTTAACTAGGTTTATAATAAGTTTAATGAATATTATTTTAATCCATATGTTCCAAAAAATGAGAAATTTAACAGTAGAATCCTTTAAATTACTTAAAGATTTAAATCTAAATCTAAAACTCTACTTTGGAACATGGGCTGTTGTTTCTTTAGTACAAACACCCCTATACCTTAGTACATTCTTTCTAATTGGTTTGTGGGTACCTGATGAAGCAAAGAGGAATACTACCATCGGTTTAATTTTTGGTTTATCCAGCATTATAGGAGTTGTAGGATTAATAATTGCTGGAATTTTTTCTGATAGATGGAGAAGAGATGCTTTCATCTGGATGGGAATTACTCTGTATATCGGCGCAATGATATATTATTTGTTTGCTTCAAGAATTGCTGATCTTTATGTTATTACAATAATCCAATCAATCGCTGGATCTTTAATGATGCCAGCAGGAGCTGCAATGGTTGCTGACTGTACAGCTAAAGGAACGAGAACTAGGATTTATACTTTAATGGCAATTATTCAACAAATTTGTGCAGCACTTGGTGGTGTAGCAGGATATTTTATTTTCAAGTATGTAGGGGATAGGTACGAAGCATCTGTTATCATGCCCGTTATTAGAATTTGTGCAGTTGTAATAATGGTAGCATCTATTGCTGGTTATTTCATTCATGATAAGAGATCACTTCAAGTAAAAATTGATGAAGAAGAAACAGCTGAAAGTCTCGAAGAAAAACGTAAAAATGAGTTAATACTTCAGAAATTGAGAAGTTGTAAAACATTCAAAGAGAAAATTCGTTTCTATAGAACTCCTATTCTTATCGTTCTAGCAGATTTCTTGATTGCATTCGGAGCTGGAATTTCCATTCCATTTTTACCCAGATACTTTGAAGATCCTACAGGAAGTTATGGAATAAGAATCTCTGAGTTAACACTAATTTTCACAACTGCTCCATTGTTGACTGCATTCATCTCAGCAATAGCGTTATATTTCGGAAAGAAAGTAGGTAGAGCGAGAGCTATCTTCTGGATTGAACTTATTGCAGTTGGCTTGTTGTTCTGCTTTATTATTTTCCCCCCACTGTCAATTGTTTTAGTAATATATGTCCTTAGACAAGCATTCATGAATGCAGGATGGCCTTTAATCAATGCTATTGTGATGGATTTGTTACCTTCAAATCAAAGAGCAACGTTTAGTGCTATTGATTCTTTAGCATTCACTGCGTTTAATAGTATAAGTCAACCCATCGGTGGAAAAATACTGGACAGTAAAGATTACTATACAGGATTTCGTTTCGCTTTTCTTACAACAGGATTAATTTATTTTGTTGGTGTTGTAACGTTGCTGTTTATTAAAGAAGGAAGCTTTGAAACTGAAGATATAGAAGGAATAACTGATACACTGATAGCTGAAAAGCCAATTTCTAGTTCAAAAGAAAAACATACAGATTAGAATCTGATTTAAAGCTTAGAAATCATTTTTGCAAGCTTTAATATGCTAAAGGGTTTTTGAATAAAATGTGTGACTCCAAGCTTTCCTGCTTCTTCTCTTACAGTAGGATCAGCTGTAATGAATAAAATCTTAGATTTTGAACCCATTTTATGTTCCTTGATTTCTTTCAATGTTTCAAGACCTGTTTTTAAGGGCATACGATGGTCTAAAATAATGACATCAGGATACTTTTTTAGTTTTTCAATATCAGTTATAGCTTCTAATCCATTTGGAGCAGTACCTACGATTTTGTGCCCTTCAAGCGCTAATCCTTCCTTATAGAGATACTGGATTGTTTCTTCATCATCAATAATGTATACAGTTGCCAAAGAATCACCCCAAAGGAAGTTGAACCTTAACAATGGTTCCTTGAGTATAATCATCAGATACTCTGTTTTCAAAAATCACGAAACCATCATAGACTTCCACTATTACTCGAGCTAAATAGAGTCCTAAACCAACTCCTTCTTGAAATCTACTATCTCCTCTTACAAGTTTCTTAAAGAAAGTTGTTTTTACTTCATCAGATATGCCTGCACCATAATCCTTGAATCGAAATTCCATGAATTCTCCTTCCTTCCTATTTACAGTTCCACAATCAATTTCTATTTTTACTGGTTCATCTTTTGTATATTTGATAGCGTTGCTTATAACATTTTCAAAAACATTCAAGAGAAGATCCCCAGCTATAACATCAGTCTTTTTTGAACAATCAAGATAAATTGATACATCACGAGGTTGAGCTAGTTTTGTTTGGTTTTCTATAGCATTTTCCAATATTGGTTTAGCGGATATTAATCTGCGTAACTTTCTTTCTTTTTGAATCTTTGTCAGATGTTGAACTATTTGGAGTATTCTTTCACTCCTTTCGACCGCTTTAATGCTTCTTTCAACATACTCACTGAATTGTTCTGTATTTTGAGTTTCTAATCCTAAATTTAGTAATTCAAGATATCCATGAACAGATGTGTTGGCGTTTAGAAAATCATGTGAAAGAATATCTAGAAGAACAGAAACAAATTCTCTTTCTTCTTCACTTTCAATGTATAGAAAATGATGCTCATAATTAAGTGTAATTTGACTGCAAAAAGCTGTGAATAAATCTATATCTTCAGGATTGAATAAATCTGGAACCTCTGAACATAGAAGCATAAATCCTGCTGGAACTTTGTTTAGAAGTAATGTTGCAACAACGATTGAATGAGCAGATTGTGAAATCCTTGCGCAATCATTTCCAGTAAGATGAGTAACTAATTCATCCTTTTTAGTTAATTCCTCCATAAACTCTTGTGGAGAGAATTTATCTGATAATTCTCCTTTATCTGCTACAATTTCACCATCAAGAAAAACCAAACCTGATTGAGCATAAAAAATATCCAGAATATCAGTTAAAACATTCTTCCAAAAAGATGAAAGGTCTTTATATCTTGAAAACAAAGCATATCTGTTTAATGTGGATACCACTAACGATAGTTTTTTTGTTGCTTCGATGTTTGTAAAGAAACCTACAGAACCAATTGGGTTATTGAGTTCATCATAAAGTAGTGATCCAACAACTCTGAATGTTGTAGGCTTACCCATTCGGTTGATTAATATTAACTCGTATGAACTAGCAGGAATATCCTTTTCCAGTCTTGATGTAGATACTTGGTGGTAAGTTTCCCTTGAACTAGGATGTAAGAAATCTGTTACTGTTTTTGATTTAATTTCATCAAAAGAATATCCTAAAGTTTCGCATAGAATATCATTAATAAAGATTGTATGATCTTCAATATCATCAACCCAATAACCAAGTTCAGAGTGATGTGTCAAAGCATTAAGTAGAGAAGTAATAAGCTCAGGTGTTTGTTCAATGAAAGGTTCAGCACTAATGTTAACTCCAACCATAATTCTAGCAGGTTTACCATTATAGAGAATATTTTCACCAGTTACTTGAGCTAAAGAAACAGAACCATCTTTGTTCATGAAACGTAATTTGAATCTGCTAGGAACCTCTCCTCCTTCAGCTAAAACTTTCATTCTTCCTTGAATTAAAGATCGATCCTCTACATGGATTAATTCTAAAATAGAAGCTGTTTCCATATCTTCAGGAGAGTAACCTGTAGTTTCATAAAATGACCTGTTGCACCACACTATCTTTTGCATGCCCTCAATAATCATTAAGGAAGAGGGCATAGCATTAAATATGTCTTCAAATGAAGAAAGAGTGGTTTTGTCAGACATTCTCATTAAAAAAATGGAAAAGATTAATTATAAATTGTTTGTAAGAGGCTAAAGGAATAAGAAAATCATTAAAACTCTAAAGTATTGTTAGGAAAACGAAAATCTCGTTCTTCTTTTAATCTTCTACCCTTTATCCCTTGACGAAAAATTATCTGTCCAATAATAATACCAACAAAAGTTATCATAATAGCAATGAAAATCATATCATTCATGCCCCAGTTAGTGAAAAGCACAATCAAAGTTATTCCAGCAGCAATAGCAAATAATGTTGCAGAAGCTCCTACAATAAACTGTCTTCGATATAAAGATATAAACATACAATCTCTAGAACAATATTGCTTCTTACCAAAACTAGATTGATACCTCCTCTTTCTTCCATATTTGCTTCGATATGTTTCTTTAATCTCCTGACTTCCACATATAGAACATCGATAGGACATGAACAATTGTTGAGTTGACTAGTATAAAATAGTAATCTAATACAGAAATTCCGTTCAGAAATTAAATAAGAAATAATAAAGAAAAAAGGATTTAGGAAAATCCTAAATCTTAGGTTTGATAAAATCAGTATCCATCAAGTTCTTGGTGAGATCACGGGCATACTTGATTTTCTCTTCGGCCATCTTGAAGAGTTCATCTTCTTCCATGATAGTTCGTGCAACACCTTGTTCAATAGCTTTCATACCAACTTTAGTGGCTTCATAAGGATATAATTCCCACTGATCCATTGTTGGAATGACGTACTTGTCAGTTGTTCCCTGCTTAATTGCTATGTCAGCAAGGGCTTGAGCAGCAGCAACACACATCTCATCCGTGATAGTAGTTGCATTAACATCAAGTGTACCTCTGAAAATACCTGGAAAACCAAGACTGTTATTGATTTGGTTATCAAAGTCACTTCGACCGGTACCAACAACTCGAGCACCAGCAGCTTTCGCAACCCAAGGCCAAACCTCTGGAATCGGATTCGCACAAGCAAAAACGATGCTATCAGAAGCCATTTTTGAAATCCATTCTTTTTTGACTACATCTGGTGCAGATTTAGATGCAGAAATCATTACATCTGCTCCTTCCATAGCAACACTAAAATCACCAGATAGGCCTTCTTTGTTAGTCTTTTGAGCTAAGTCATATTTGAAAGTATCATAGTCTTTTTGTTCAATAATATCAGGTCTATCTTTAGTAATAATACCCTTTGAATCAGCCATAACAATATTCTTCAATGGGACGCCTGCTGATTCTAGAACGTAAGCAGTTCGAGTATTAGCTGCACCAACACCTAACATGGCAATTTTAAGCTGATCAAGCTCTTTACCAACATGATGAGCAGCACCGATAACTCCACCTACGACTACTGAAGCTGTTCCTTGAGCATCATCATGCCAGACGGGGATTGTAATTTCAGGGTCGTTACGAAGTGTTTCGAGAACTGTATAACATTTTGGTTTAGAAATATCTTCTAGGTTAATACCTCCTACTGAAGGTTGAACCATCTTTACAAACTTAATAATTTCTTCTGCTGAAGGCCTTCTACCTGGCTCTCCAACACTTAAGGCAAAAGCATCTACACCACCAAGGTATTTGAATAACAATGCTTTTCCTTCCATAACAGGCTGACCTGCTTCAGGACCAATATCACCTAAGCCTAAAACTCTTGTTCCATCAGAAACTACAGCTATTGTGTTAGCTCTATTAGTCATTCTGAAGGATTCTGCTGGATCAGCTGCGATAGCTCTACAAGCAGCAGCAACACCAGGAGTATACCACACTGCGAAAGCATCGAATCCCCATACACTACATTTGGGAACTGTTTGCATTTTTCCTTCATAGTATGGATGTAGTTTTAATGCATCCTCTGCAGGTTGCTTAGCTTTTGCTAGTAATTGATCTATTTCATCTTGTGTTAATTCTTTATCACTCATTTTTTACACCTAAATATTTTAGGATTTAAAAGAACCTCTCAACTGACTTAATTAAAGGTTTTTCTATGACAAGA
>JAEOTE010000133.1 GCA_016839945.1 Candidatus Heimdallarchaeota archaeon
AAGATTCTGTTTTCTAGATTTGTCTGCTAGATCATGGTACTTTGATTGGGTTCTAAATGCATGGAATTTCTATCCTGGGGATTTTCTTTACTATTACTATCCTGATTTAGATAGTTTCACACAAGTTTATAATCCATATACTGCTGCAGGTAATACTAAACTATCACAATATCTATCTGAATGGATTTATTCTTATGTAGGAAATCTTTTTTCTGCTTATTATGCTGTAGACCCGATTGTAGAATCATATTCACTGCAAATCTTAATGTTTGACAATATTACCAACAACGGCTATACTCGCAATGAAATTGAATGGATTATTTCTCAACAAAGAATTCTAAATCAATTATCTGAGGATTTTCCTTGGATTGAATGGAATATAGAAATACAAAAAACGAAACTTACTGAATATCCTGGACTTTTCAATTATATTTCTGATAATGCTGTGGATATTCTTAACACGAAATTCTTAGAAATTTATCCTGAATTTTATGACATTTTGGAGTCTCAACTAGGGAATCATTTTGATTTAGAGAGATCAGATGGGGTTCTTCCTTGTTATTTCTTCCTAAACCACAATGTCTCTTTCACATGGCAAGGTATAGCATTTGCTGGTTTGGGAGGTATGGGGTGGGAATTACTTTCAGGAAAACCCACTAATATCTTTGAAGAAGGTGACCCTACTAAACCTAGAAGAGGTTATTCTGCTGTTATGATACATGAATTAGGACATTCTCTTGGTTTTCCACACCCTCATGGATCAACATATGGTTGGGGATCTTCATTCTTCAGAGACGCAATGAACTATTTCTCAATAGGGGAACAGGCTTTTAGTACATTTTATCAAGATGGAATAGCAAGAGTTTACTCTCATTATTATTTTCATTGTTATTTAGATTATAGAAAAACTACTTTGGATCTACTGAATACTACTAAGCATCCTCCTGAGTATGATGAAACAGCTGAAGATATAGATGCAATAATTGAAGAGTATCACACTCAGTATAAAAGAATGAATTATATCGCATCTATTGCATTAGCAAAAGATGCTCTAAATAGATCCATTGAACTCATTAATATCTTAACAAATATGCCTACTAAGAAAACAAGTTTCTTCTATCTATCGTTTCCCACAATACTTATTTTTGCTATTTTCAGGAAAAAGAGAAGAAAGAAATCACTATAATTTTTCTATTCTACTTCAAATGGTGACGATTCAAAAATAGATTCTACGAGAGGATGAAATTCTTCTTCTTTAATAGCTTCCAGTTGAAGTTTAACTTTAATTTTGCTTATTGATTCTTTAAGGAATTTCCTAACTTGTAGCCTACTCTCAAAAGTTTCATTATCAGCCACTAAAACTGCCATCACATTATCTTGTTTTTCAATTATCACAGCTTTTCCTTCATGATTGATGCTTCTTAGTGTCTCTGTTCCTTCTCCAAGAACTTCAGTAGAGAAGTTAATAATAGCAGAAATTAAACCAGAAACAAGCAAATCATCCATAACTTCTTTCTTTGAGAATTTATAGGAATATAATGGTAGTCCACTTTCATCTAAAACCAAGAGTAAATAGAGTATTATTGGTATCTTCTTATGAGATCCGAAGGAAAAGGTCATTATTTTGTTAAACAATCCTTTAGAAGCTCTTAGTTCTTCAATTAAGGAAGCTTTATCCCTCAATCGAATTTTGATTTCATCTACTCTGTTTTCTAATTTATATTCTTCTGCAAATTCCAAACCTTGTTCAAGAGCTTCAATCACTTTGGATTCAATATTTCTGAATTGGTAATAACTAGCTTTTGTTATTACTGCATCAACATAAAGAGGATGAGATAATTCTTTTGTTATATTCAGAAGGTTTTCAATATAATAAAGGAAATTACTCCCATAATCATTGTTTTCTGTTATTCTGAACATCTCAAAATAACATTCAGCTAAAGCTCCTGAGGAATAAACGATCCCTTCAAGTATCAATTGATTTTCAAAGAATTCAAGAGAGCGTTCATAAAATTCAACTGCTGTTGAGAAATTTACTTTTTTCTGATTATATAATCCTTTATAGAAATAGAAGTAGGACATTGCATCAAAATCAAACTGATCTTCTGCTAATTTTAATCCTAAATCCAAAGCTTCTCCTTCATCTTTTTCAAGAAGCAACTGAATATATCCATATACAATTTCTACAATTGGAGATACAAACCCTTTCTCCTCATTTAGTGTATGAGCTTGATTATAAAATTCCTTAGCTTTCTCATATTTTTCATCTAAAAGGTATATGTCTCCTATCTTCGATAAAGTTTGGATTTTAAGAGGAACAGTTAAATCATCAGTTTCAAGAATTTCTTGGTATTTTTCTAAAGCTTGAGAGAGTCTACCACTCATCTGTTCCATAATAGCTGTATTCAAATTGAGAATAGCTTTTAATCTTGACGAATTGATTTCCTTAGCAAATTTTAATCCAAAGTCAATATTTGTTTTTGCATCCTGAATATTATATTCCTTGAGAGAAATTTTGGTTTGCAAATCATAAAGTGAACCTAACATCCCCTTATTGTCTAGATTTTTAGCACGTTGAACTGCACTTTCCACCCATATATCCTTCAAAGTATCATCAGCTAGAGTATATGCAAAATTCACAAGATCGCACATAAGAGCATCTAATACAAATGGGAATGAATCTGATAAATCATCTATATTGATCAGAAAACGTAGTAGTTCATTCAATGCTTTGTATCCAAACTCAGGTCTTCCTTCAATTATAGAAGAAAATTCATTTAGAGCAAGAATCACGAATTCTTTTTTCTCAGATTCTAGTTTCTTATTTACTAAAGTTTCAATTAACGAATTTACTTCTTTATATTCATCAATAAGATACAACTCTCTAAGAGTTAAGAGATAACAAAAAATTAATGTTAGATTTTCTTTGTCGATTGTTTTTTCATATTTTTCATAAATTTCTATTATTATTTCGAAGTCTTTACTCCAATATGAAAGCAGAAACAAAGTTAGAACTAAGAATTGTTCCACATCATTCAGAGTGTTTTTTTTCTTATCATTCAGAAAATCGTAAATTAATTGTCTTATTTTGTATTGATTCTCTTCCTTTTTAATAACAGAATTAAGAAGTTTGTAGAATTCTTCCTTTTTTTCACTAAATTTGTTTTCTATAACGTTACCTATGTAAGAAGGAAGTTGAGATGACATTTTTTACAGTTTTCTAATAGATTTGTCATTAAAAAAGTTATTTGATACTCCCAAGAAATTCAGATTTCAATATCAAATATCTACCTTTAACTCATCACTATATTCAAGAGTATGACCAAACAACAAATTCACTTCATTATCAATTTCCTTTGCCACGTTCACAGATAATTCACCATAGAAATGTTCTGGAATTTCTAATTCAGATAATTTATCTGTAAGTCGATGTATTTTTCTTCTTAATGAAAACGAATCATATGCACTTACAGCAACAGAGCTGAAGCCTTTCGAATGAGCTTGAGAGATGATTTTGTAATTTCCATAAGTTATTACTAACATCTGACTTTGTTGTTCTTGAAATAACTCTGATAACATATCTTTAATAGCATGGATGAAGCCACCAAATAACAATTGATCCTTAACTGTTTTTTTCGAAATCACAAATGATCTTAATGGAATACCAGATCTATGTAGCACTATAAGGGCAAGCGGAGACACATCTAATTCTACATGAGACCTTTGCATGTAACGTAGTCCAAATTCTTCAAGATCAGAAATCTCTTTTCTAAACGCATCAAGTACCCAAGCTATTTTATGCTCTTTCTTTTCAGGAAAGAGTAGATTAATTTGATTAATTCTCTCATCGACAGTTTGAAGCATTCTTTTATCTTTCTGTTGCGTTAGTATATCTTTCGCATGTTGAAGTGTGTTAAAGGCTTCACTATAATCCTTCATAATTGCGAAAATCTTACCTTGCAACAAGTGAATAGCTACATGTTCATTATAGAGTTTGTTTTCTCTAAAATAAGGTAGTAGGTGATCCAAATCAGATAATGCGCTTTCCAGTTGATTTAGATCTTTTTCTACATCATATTTCTTAAGGTTTAACAGTATTTTATTCATTAAAATTTTTGCTGATAATTCTCCTCTTCCTTGTCTATCAGCTATTATCAATGCGTTGGATAACAGTTCTTCAGCTTTACCATAATTCATTTTTTCGATGTTAAACATTCCTTGTAAAAATAAGAGATAAGATTCTATAGTTGGTGATGGATTTGTTCTTATTTCTTCTTGTAGATTTTTAGCAATTAATTGATATTCATTCATTTTATTTGTTTTAAGATATAATTCAGCAAGAACACAGTATTGATAAGGTTCTTTCATATTTAGTTTTTCAACAATGCTTAAAGCTTCCTCATATTTCTGAATTGCTTCCCCAAATTCTCCTTTACTTATTGCTAAATCTCCTAAACACTTTATCGTTAATACTATGTATCTACTCTCTCCTAAATACTGAAAAGATTCAAGAATTTCTGCAAAAATTTTTTCTGCTTTTTTTAGATTTCCCAAAACAACATTTATCGTTCCTAAATTACCTTTAGTAGCTGCTAACAATGAGATATTTCCTGTTTCTTCTAAAATCTCTATTGAAAAATTAGTTTGTTTTAACGAATCCTCAAGTTTTCCTGCATCTCTTTGAAGAAGAGCCATTAGATAATTAAATAGTGCAATTTTATTTCTTTCTTCTAATTCTTCTGCGATATGTAATGCAATGTTCAGATTGTTTTCAAGCTTAATCTTTTCTTCTACATAACGATTCAAAAAGAAATTATCTCTATGTCCATCAAGCAAAATATCATTAAGTACATTTTTTTCTTTTTTCGATACCTTTTGATATTCAACTGTTTTTTCGAATAATTCTGATAAGTATATTTTGCATTGTTCATAATTTCCGAGATTTAGATAACCACGTGCAATAGATCTGATTGAATGTAGTTTATAGAAACTTGGAAGATTTTCTTTTTCTTTAATTTTGGAAGCTTGTTTAATTGCTTTTTCATTCATCTCTCTTTCCAAAAGAACACGGATCCCCCATAATTCTAAACCAGTCGAAACATACTGATCTTGATAGGATAGAAGAGTTTCAAAATCAGCTATAAAATATAAAATCTTGCCTAATGAGAATAATAAAATGTCTGAAGGTTTGGATAAAGAAGGTATAAGGTCAACAATGAAATCTCTTACTTTAATCAGAGAATCATTTTGAGAAAAATCCTTTTCCTTTTCATATAGGATTTGTTTTTCATTATCACTCATTAGTGGGATATAAATTGCGAATTCCTGTGGAAATCTCTCTTTATTATCCTTTCCCTTCATTATTTTCATACTTAGTTATGCTTTGTTGAATAAAAATATTAGCTTTTTTTGAAAAATACTAAATTAAGTTAGCTTTGAACCTTTAATACCGAATAAATTAGCTATCATTGAATCTAATTCAAAAGACTCTGTTTCACTTATATCTCCTTTATATGAATCTCCAAAAAGCCCTTTGAATGATAGATGTTCTACCAATCTATGCATCTTCCTTCTAAGCATGAAACTGTCTCGTAAAGCTATACAGACTACAGAGAATATATTTGAATAAAATTCAATTAAGAGTTTATATTGTCCATGATCTATTGAAAGGATTTGGTGTTTTACCATTTGGTCAACAAACAACTCATTCATTAAATGTCTGATAGCACTGATGAATCCTCCAAATAATAAATCATCAGATACACTTACTTCCTCTGATAGGTAAGTGCGAATAGGTATACCACTTGAATGGAAGATTAAAACAGCAATTGGTTTTTCTTCTCTAGGAGAGGCTAATTTCTTTGATTCTTTTCTTAATATTGTTGAAATTGTATCTATTTCTTCCAAGAAATCTATTGTTCGTGTATCAGATATAGTATCATCTTCACTTTCTATAGCTACTTTAACCTGTTCTATTCTTTTGTTGTATTCTTCCACTAAAAGTGGAGTGTAGGTTCGAGCAAATTCTTCTCCTTTCTTCAGAAGAAATAAAGCAGTTTCAAAATCAAGAAGAATAATTTTTATTTTCGCTCTAATATGATAAATAAATGATAATGATTCATATTTTGCTTTTTCCTCAAGATATGTAATTATATCTTCTAAGCACTTATCAGCTTCAATTAGTTCTTCTAGATTCAAAGTAATTGTATATTTCTTTAAGAAAACTATGGAGAGTAGAACCAATGTTTTTGAACTTAAAATTTCATGCCCTAACTCATCAGCAAGAAGCATAGCTTGTTGCAGGAATTGTTGAGAATCACCATAATTATTTTTCTTATATTCAAGAAATCCAGAGAGAAACAAATAGTTTGATCTTTGAGTTGGAGATAGTTGTCCTTTTTGTTCATTATCAATCTTCAAGAGAATTGCTTCAACTTCCTTAATTTCTTCCATATAGAGTAAAATTTCGATATATTTCATTTGTATTGATAAATCTTTGAATTTTTTATTTTCTAGGATATCAAGAGCTTTTTGCATCTCTGTTTTTGCTTTCTCAAAATCTTCTTTCGCAAAATATGCATCAGCGAATTTTGAGTAATGGACATAGAGTGATCTGAAATCAGTAGTCCAATCTTTAATGATTTTAAATCCATTATTGTACCAGAACATGGCTTCTTCAATATGTCCCATTTGTAGATATATATCGCCAATACTTCCAGATAGATGACCAAGAAGTCTATCCATTTTCATTTCTTTTGCAATTGCTTCACCCTTCAGAAAAATTTGATGAGCTAATTGAAAATTCCCTCGATGAAGTTCAATAATTCCTATAGAGTTATAGGTTTGAGCTAAACAAATTCTATCATTCAATGCTTGAGTTATGTTAAGAGATTCCTTTGTCTTATCCCTTGCTAATGAAAGAATGTTAGTTGTGTAGAGAAAGATAGATTCCATCTCAAGCATATAGATTTGAACTAATTTGTAGAAATCGAGGTTACCGATTTTGTGGATGTTGAAATTTATTGCATAATAATTCAAACAATTTTCTCTATTTTCATTGTATTTTTTATAATCCTGAGTTAGAAATCCATGAATCGCTTCTGCATAATAAATGAATGCAAAGAATATTGTATCAGCTAGTTGGTTCTTAATCTTTTCAAGTGTTTCAAAATATTCAGCATAACATCCACAATACAATTTTGCAAGTAATTCCCAGAGACCTAACCCTGGACATTGCAGCTTTTCATACAATTCACTTATTGCATCTAATTTTCCCCTATGATATAAAATTCTTCCAATTAAGAACGAGAAGGAAACTGAAAGAGTTTCTAATTCATCTACAAGTTCGAATAAGATTGTTTCTAGTTCTTCCAAATTTGCGTTAGAATCAAGTTTTTTTGATAGAATTCCCTCTTTTTCCTCTTCTGAAAACAATACAAATACTGATTGAATTTCTGGAGGGAGGGATTTTTCCATGAACTATAATATCGATATGTGTTAAAAATTTGACGAAAGTCTCTTCCTTAAAAATACAAAAGACATATTATCAATAATAATTCATTAAAATTAATATCAAAAATCAAAACAAGTAGATTGGAGATTAGCATGACAACCACTCAAGAACAAGAGAAGATAAAATATTATATCTCTTCTTTTGTACAAAAGGGGCTGAATGAACTATCTGCTAAATCTCTTCTAATAAAACTATACGTTCTTAGTAAGCATGGTTATCTTAATTCAATTACTTCAAATAAGAAAGAAGTTAATCTTCTTCAAATCATAGAAAAACAAGATACTTCTTTTATCCCTTTAATAAAAAAATTAGAGATTTTCGAAGTATCCGATTTTCCAGTTCCTTTAACTTTACTACTGGATTTAAGTAATATTTCTGGTTATATCTCCACTAATCTATTGTTTTCCTGTATAAAGGATTCAGAATCTTCTAAGCTAGAAGGGCAGTTTTTTACTCCAAGTAATTTAATTAATCAAGTTTTTTCAGGATTGGATCTTCTTAAAGAATCAAAGAAACAAGGATATTTCAGTGTATTGGACTTCTCAGCAGGAGTTGGAGATTTTCTTTCACTTCTTATTCCAAACAACAAGATACTCAATTATGCCGTAGAATTAGATGAATTAACATATGAATTCATGAGTTTTAGTTTTCTTCTTGACAAAAGTATTTCGCAAGCAAAGAGAGCTAAAACAATTCTTACTCTAAAACAAGGAGATGCTTTGAAGGGATATCAAACAGAGAAGGTGAATCTACTTATTAAAACAAATAAAGGGAAAGATCTTCTTCTTGAATACAAAAAGATTAGAGAAATTTTACTAAACAGTGAAGAAGTATCAATTAATGACTTGGAAAGGGTATTCGATTTACGACTCCAGATATCCAATTTTCAACTTGATTTCAACGAATTCAACTGGTTCATAGATTTTCCAGAGATTTTCTTTGATAAAAAAATGCAATTTAAATCTGATAACGTATTCGATTTTGTTTTAGGAAATCCACCATGGATTAAATTCGGTTCTTTTAATATATCTGAGTATAAGAGTATTTTTTCTCAATCACTATTTGCCAATCAGCTTCAAGGTAAATTTAACTTTGCTTTACCTTTCATAATCCTTGGTTACAGATTCACAAAGAATAAGGGTGCTTTAGTTATTCCAAAGGGTATAGTTTCAGAAACCTATGCAAGTAAATGGAGAGAAAAAATAGTAAAAGATAAAACACTTTCAAAACTAATACTTTCTACTTCTACAGGATTTAAAGATGTGATCAATGAATTTGGTCTTATTTTCTGGGATAAAGAACAAAAGAAGGATTTCTTTCAAATCCATGATGAGAAAACTGAGAAAAAAATGGAAGTGGATTTCAAGAGTATAAAACCTCCCTTGTTCAGAGTTCCCTTCATTCCAAGGAATATTTATCAAAATTTAGACAAAATCTTTGAGAATTCTCAACCTCTGAAGAACTTCTGTGAAATAAGAAGGGGATTAACTTTAAGCAAGAAGTATCAGGAATTTTACAAAGATAAGAATCTTGAAACTTTTGATAGAAAGAGGGTCAAAAAACTCATTCGTCATAATAATTTTACAGTCATCAGAAGAGAAGGTGTTGTCGATTTCCAAGTTTTTTATGGAGGAGAACGATTTGTTTATGATAAAGAATTACTTGGTGCACCAGGTTCTGCTAATATTTTTGAAAGAGAGAAGATAATTAGAAGAAATAGAGGTAAGCAGTGGTTAATAGGACTGGATTTTTCAGAAGGTTATTTTGTGAATGATATATTCGATATAATTTACACATCTGATAGGAGTACCCTCCTAACAACTTTTGGTTACCTTTCTTCAACTTTAGTTCAGTTTTTGATGGAGACTTACATTCAAAGAGATATAACCTCAAATCAATTAAGAGAATTACCTTATCCAGAACTTGGTAAAGAAGACACGAGAAAAATAGAAACAGCTGTAAATCAATGGATAATTTCAACAAAAAACAGAGAAGATGTACAAGAATTACGACGTAATATGGATGAGATAGTCTTTAGTTTCTATAATATACCAGATGAGATTATAGAATACATAAAAGAAAGTACAAAATTACATTGGTCTAGTTGAAGACATGTACTTCTATTTTTATTTACCCTCTAATTACTCAAATCTAGTAATTCGTCCTTAAACTAATGAATAAACTTAGTTTTTCATCAATTTGCAAAACACAGCTCATTTAAATACTCTACTAAGGTTTTGAAAAACGCACTAAGACGGTGTAAAACTTTCAGTCTAGAATTTTCGGAATTGAAATAAGTAAGACAATTTGCT